>DWZZ01000159.1 GCA_019117305.1 Candidatus Mediterraneibacter merdigallinarum
GTATTCTGACATTTTCGGACTCCTTTCAATCGCATGTCGCAGATAAATTCAAATTTTACTTCTCCACTTTTCTTTCTGTTCTGCTGCTGATCTCTTCTTTAATCTGTTCTATGAACTCTTCCAGTCCTCTCTGGCCTTCATCTCCGGCGAAGCGGCTTCTGACGGAAACTTTTTCTTCTTCCTCTTCTTTTGCTCCTACTACAAGCATATACGGAATCTTCTTCATCTGTGCCTCGCGGATCTTATAGCCGATTTTTTCTGCACGGGTGTCAATCTCCGCGCGGATTCCGGCTGCTTTGAGCGCGTCAAGCACCTTTGTTCCGTATTCCATGTGCTTATCAGAAATAGGAAGCACTTTTACCTGTACCGGTGCTAGCCAGGTCGGGAAAGCGCCCGCAAAGTGCTCAATCAGAATACCGATAAATCTTTCAATGGAGCCGAATACAACTCTGTGGATCATAATCGGTCTGTGCTTCTCTCCGTCTGCGCCTGTATACTCCAGATCAAACCTCAGCGGAAGCTGGAAGTCAAGCTGAATCGTTCCGCACTGCCAGGTTCTTCCTATGGAGTCTTCCAGGTGGAAATCAATCTTCGGACCGTAGAATGCGCCGTCTCCTTCATTTACAACATAGGGAAGACCGATATCGTCCAGCGCGCTGCGAAGAGCATCTGTTGCCATTTCCCAGTCTTCATCGCTTCCCATGCTGTCATCCGGACGGGTGGAAAGCTCTACATGATATTTAAAACCGAACAGGCTGTATACCTGATCGATCAGTTTTACAACACCTTTGATCTCATCTTTGATCTGCTCCGGCGTCATAAAGATGTGCGCATCATCCTGGGTAAAGCAGCGCACACGCATAAGGCCGTGAAGCTGACCGGATTTTTCATGGCGGTGTACAAGGCCAAGCTCGCCCATGCGGATGGGAAGATCCCGGTAGGAACGAGGCTCAGACTGGTATACAAGAATACCGCCCGGGCAGTTCATCGGCTTAATGGCAAAGTCTTCATCGTCAATCACAGTTGTATACATATTTTCTTTATAGTGATCCCAGTGGCCGGATGTCTCCCAGAGATGACGGCTGAGCATAATCGGTGTGGAAATTTCCACATATCCCGCCGCATTGTGGATCTCTCTCCAGTAGTCAAGAAGGGTGTTCTTAAGCACCATTCCGTTGGGCAGGAAGAACGGGAATCCGGGACCTTCCTCACGCATCATAAACAGACCCAGCTCCCGGCCCAGTTTTCTGTGATCCCGCTTCTTAGCCTCTTCAATCATAGTCAGGTATTCTTCCAGTTCGGCCTTTTTCGGGAATGCAGTTCCATAAATTCTCTGAAGCATTTTGTTGTGCTCATCGCCTCTCCAGTATGCACCTGCAAGGCTGGTCAGCTTGAATGCCTTTACCGGTTTTGTTGTCATCAAATGGGGGCCTGCGCACAGATCGGTAAATTCACCCTGAGAATAAAAACTGATGGTTTCATCCTCCGGAAGATCTTCGATCAGCTCAACTTTATAAGGTTCATTTTTTTCTTTAAAATACGCAATAGCCTCATTTCTCGGCATTGTGTACTGTTTGATTTCCAGATTTTCCTTGACGATCTTCTTCATCTCCGCCTCAATCTTTTCCAGATCTTCTGCGGTAAACGGAGTCTCTCTGTCCACGTCATAATAAAATCCGTCGGCAATAGAAGGACCGATGGCAAGCTTTGTCTCCGGGTAGAGGCGTTTGATGGCCTGCGCCATAATATGGGATGCCGTATGACGGAAAGCGCCTTTTCCTTTCTCGTCATTAAAAGTCAGGATATTCAGCGCACAGTCATGGTCTATAACGGTTCTCAGATCCACAATCTCGCCGTCTGCCTCGCCGGCTGTAGCCACTCTGGCAAGTCCCTCACTTAAATCCGCAGCAATGTCATACACGCTCATGGGCTGCTGGTACTCTTTACATGAGCCGTCTTTCAGTGTAATCTTCATCTCATTTTTCCTTTCCTGTTTTTGTTTTCTTTTTCCGGGCCGCCTTTTTGCAAATAAAAAAGGCATCCCTCTGGAATGCCTCCTGTTATCTGAAATAAGAATCTATATGCACGGAAACACTCCCTGCAGGGACGGGAGATATGTCCCGCGGTTCCACCCTGCTTGTTTTCCATGACTGATCCGTCTGAGTCCGGTTCCGGACCTTTCGCCCTTCTTCCGTACAGATGGTTAGAAAACCTTCTTAATTCGTTTGATGATAACGGAATCACCGTGCCTTATTAGGGCCGCTCCGAGGTGGTTTTCAGTCAGCCGGTTCAACAAAATCCTTCCACCATACGGACTTCTCTCTGAGATGACCGGGAGCCTACTGTCCTCTTCAACGCTTTTTCTTCTACATGGGATATTCTACTCCAGAAGAATCTCCTGTGTCAAGCCGTAAATTCGCCGGAATCGTAAATTCACCGGGGCCGTCATTTTCCCCGGAATATTCCGGTTCATACGGCGGCTCAGGAACAGAGAAACCCGCCCCGTATGTTACGCCTCATGCTGTTTTGCAGACAGCAGCCTGCACATGCCTTCATTCCGCAGCTTTTTGCCCATTTCCACATAATGCCGACTGCTTTCATACAGGTTTTTCCTCTCTTCTTCTGTCAGCCGGCGTTTCACTTTTGCCGGACTGCCCACAACCAGGCTGCCGTCCGGAATCACCTGGTTTTCCAGAACCAGACTTCCCGCGCCGATCAGACACTCTTCTCCGATGAAGGCTCCGTTCAGTATCACAGAACCCATGCCGATCAGACTCCCTCTGCCGACAGTACAGCCGTGCAGAACAGCGTTATGCCCCACAGTCACATAATCTCCGATCCGAGCCGGATATCCGGCATCTGCATGAACGGTACAGTTATCCTGGATATTGCTGCATTTTCCTACTGTAATCTTCTCCACATCGCCGCGAAGCACGGCATAGAAGAGAACACAGGAATTTTCTCCTACTGTCACATCTCCGATCACAACCGAATCTTTTACAATATTCGCTGAATCCGCCGCTTCCGGTTTCTTTCCTGTCATAGTCGCCCGCCTCCGTTTTTCTGTCTGCACTGATTATTTTTTCCGCACTTTTCTGAACAGTATAACCGCCTCATAGGGCCTCAGGTCTTTCCCGATTTTTTCTTCATAATTGTGGATCAGCACTTCAGCATCCTTCCACTGTGCCAGAAGGGGACATGCTGACGGTTCTCTCTTAAAATTTGCACAGACAAGCATTTCCGTCTCCTGATCTGTCCTGGTATAAGCAAAAATCTGCTCATCCTCCGGCAGAAGAAGCTCAAATTTTCCGTCTGTAAAAACAGGGCAGGTTTTCCTCAGCTCTATGAGTCTGCGGTAAAACTGATAGACAGAATCCGGATCGTTTATCTCTTTTTCCGCATTGATCTCGCTGTAATTCGGATTCAGGCCGAGCCAGGGCGTTCCTGTTGTAAATCCTGCATTCCTCTGTGCGCTCCACTGCATGGGAGTACGAGCGTTGTCTCTGCTTTTTGCATAAATGGATTCCATAATATCTTTTTTGTCATATCCGGCATCCAGACGTTCATAGTACATATTGAGAGTCTCGATGTCCCTGTACTCCTCAATGCTGTCAAACCGGACATTGGTCATGCCCAGCTCCTCTCCCTGATAGATATAGGGCGTACCCTGCATTCCGTGAAGGACAGCAGCCAGCATCTTTGCGGAGGGGACCCGGTATGCCCCGTCATCTCCCCAGCGGGAAACAATTCTGGGCAGGTCATGGTTATCCCAGAACAGGCTGTTCCACCCTTTTTCATACAGTTCCGTCTGCCATTTTTCCATACACTTTTTCAATTTCACAAAAGGAAGCGGCGCAAGATCCCATTTTTCTTTTCCTTCCTCCTGATCCATCACCATATGTTCGAACTGAAAAACCATGGAAAATTCGCTGCCGTCCGGATTGCTGTATTTTTTCGCAATCTCCGGGGTGGCTCCCCAGGCCTCTCCCACAGTAATCAGATTCCCTTTCTGAAAGGTCTCCCGGCTCAACTCCCGCAGGAATTCATGAAGTCTGGGACCGTTATTGGTAATGCCAAGATCCGGTTCCTTTGCGATCTGATCAATTACGTCCAGGCGGAAGCCGCCCACACCTTTATCCATCCACCAGAGTATCATGTCATAGATTTCCCGGCGGACTTTCGGATTTTCCCAGTTCAGATCCGGCTGTTTTACGGAAAACTGGTGAAAATAGTATTGCTTCAGTTCCGGAACCCACTCCCACGCAGGGCCGCCGAAGGTTGACTTCATATCATTCGGATAAACACCCTCTTCTCCATCCCGCCATACATAATAATCGTGATAAGGATTCTCCTTTCCTTTTACCGCTTCAAGGAACCATCTGTGCTCATCGGAAGTGTGATTGAGCACCAGATCCATAATAATCTTTATTCCCCGCTTTCCTGCTTCCCGGATCAGTTCCTCCATATCGTCCATTGTACCGAACATGGGGTCAATATCCTGATAATCTGAGATGTCGTATCCATTGTCATCCTGAGGGGAGCAGTACATCGGCGAAATCCATACCGCGTCAATCCCCAGATCTTTCAGGTAATCCAGACGGCTGATAATCCCCCGGATATCCCCATAGCCATCCCCGTTGGAATCCTGAAAACTTTTCGGATAAATCTGATATACAACTGCATTTTTCCACCACTTGTTCGTGTTTTCTCCCATAACTGTTCTCCCTTCTTTCACAGACCGGAACTGCTCTGTACATCGGAAACAGAACTTATTTTTATTCAATGTTCTCTCCGTATCAGAGTTCCTTTTGGTTCCAGTATGCCGTCATGATAATTTCTGGCAAATAAAATCTCGCCGCCGGGTTTTATTTCCACCTTTTCCCCGGAACAGTTCAACAGCACTTCCAGTTTTCTATTCTCACCATCCAGCTTGATGTATTCCACGCAGCGTCTGTTCTCATACTGATTGGGGAAATGAAAATACAGGCTTCTGCATGCTTCCTCGGTACGGCGGATTTTTATCAGGGTTTTCATCTGATCAATCCGCTCTTTGTTTTCCGCTGAATCTATGTCCTCCCACGGCATACACCGCCTGCAGTCCGGGTCGAATCCGCCCTCCATGGCAATTTCCGTTCCATAGTAAATGCAGGGGCTTCCCGGCAGGGTAAAGAGTACGGCCAGCTGCTGGTAAAACAGATCCAGATCATGGAAACGGTTCATCAGCCTCTCTGTATCGTGGGAATCCAGCAAATTGAACATCACATTATTATTCTGCTGCATATACATAGTATAACAGCGGTTTACCATATATTCAAGCTCCTCCTTTCCCAGAGATTCGTCCAGGAAAAAGTCGTGAATTCCGCTCAGAAGAGGATAATTCATTACCGAATCGTATTCATCTCCCTGAAGCCACTGGCTGGCGTCATGCCAGATCTCACCCAGCAGATAAATATCCGGTTTCAGTTTTTTCAGATGTTCCCGGATCCGTTTTAAAAACCGGTGGGACACTTCATTTCCCACATCAAAGCGAATGCC
Source organism: Candidatus Mediterraneibacter merdigallinarum (assembly GCA_019117305.1). Taxonomy (GTDB): domain Bacteria; phylum Bacillota; class Clostridia; order Lachnospirales; family Lachnospiraceae; genus Mediterraneibacter; species Mediterraneibacter merdigallinarum. Next base: position 5,536 of record DWZZ01000159.1, read on the forward strand.
GTCAATATCATACTTTTTCACCCAGTCCTCACATACTTTGCAGAAATAGGCGATCACTTCATCATTGTTGGTGTTAAGCTTCGGCATCCAGTCTGCAAAGGCAAAGGAGAAAAATCTCCCGTCCCTTGTATCGGCATGCCGGTCCAGATTCTCCCAGTCATGGATCATAAACCAGTCCGCATAAGCAGAATCCCGGCCTTTTTCCTGAACATCCAGCCAGGGGCCGAACTTTCTGCCGCAGTGATTGAACACAGCGTCCACCATGATCCGGATGCCTCTTTCGTGGGCCTGACGGCAGAGACTGCGCATAACCTGATCGTCTCCGAACGCGGGATCAATGCGGGTATAATCGGTAGTGTCATACTTGTGATTCGACTCTGCCTCCATAATCGGATTCAGATAAATCCCGGTAATCCCCAGATCCTGAAGATAGGGGAGTTTCTGCCGGATGCCTTCCAGATTGCCTCCATACCTCTCTTTATTTGTTACTTTTCCGGTCTGCCAGGGGGTAATGCCCGGATCGTTTTTCTCCGGCGTCCCGTTGCAGAACCGGTCCGGAAAGATCTGGTACCAGACCGTATCATTAACCCACTCAGGCGTCCGGTTTACATCCGCAGGATTCATCCAGGGCACAACAAAGCACTGAAGCATCCTTCCTTCCAGATTGATCTGCTCCTCCGTCAGAAATCCGTCTTCCAGATAATACCAGACCTGGTCTTCCGTATGCAGTTCAAAGTAATATTTAC
>DWZZ01000160.1 GCA_019117305.1 Candidatus Mediterraneibacter merdigallinarum
AAAGATGAAAGAATTAGAACTGAAATACGGATGTAACCCAAATCAGAAACCGTCAAAAATCTATATAAGTGACGGAAGTGACCTGCCTATCCAGGTACTCTGCGGCCGGCCGGGATATATCAATTTCCTGGACGCATTTAACGGCTGGCAGCTTGTATCAGAGCTGAAAAAAGCGACCGGACTTCCGGCAGCTACATCATTCAAGCATGTATCACCGGCAGGAGCTGCCGTAGGACTTCCCCTTACTGATACACTTGCGAAGATCTACTGGGTGGATGATCTGGGCGATCTTTCTCCTCTCGCGAGCGCTTATGCAAGAGCCAGAGGCGCGGACAGAATGTCTTCCTTCGGCGATTTTATCGCACTGTCCGACGTGTGTGACGTGGACACGGCCCGTCTGATTAAAAGAGAGGTATCCGACGGCGTGATCGCTCCGGGATATGAGCCGGAAGCGCTGGAACTCCTGAAACAGAAGAAAAAAGGCAATTATAATGTAATCCAGATCGAGCCGGATTATGTGCCGGCGGCTCTGGAACACAAGGAAGTTTTCGGCATTACTTTCGAACAGGGAAGAAACGAACTCAATATCGACAAAGATTTCTTCTCAGATATTGTGACTGAAAATAAAGATATGACTGACGAGGCGAAGATGGATCTGGCAGTTGCCATGATCACTTTGAAATATACGCAGTCAAATTCCGTCTGCTATGTAAAAGGCGGACAGGCAATCGGCATCGGCGCAGGACAGCAGTCCCGTATTCACTGTACGCGTCTGGCAGGACAGAAGGCGGACAACTGGTGGCTCAGACAGTGCCCGAAGGTAATGGAACTGCCGTTCAAAGAAGGAATCAAGCGCGCGGACAGAGATAATGCCATCGATCTGTACATTGGTGAGGAATATATGGATGTACTCGCGGACGGCGCATGGGAAAATATTTTCACGGAGAAACCGGAAGTATTTACCCGCGAGGAGAAGAGAGCATGGCTGGATAAGATGACAGATGTAGCTCTTGGTTCAGACGCGTTTTTCCCGTTCGGTGATAATATTGAGCGCGCGCATAAGAGCGGTGTGAAATACATTGCCCAGCCCGGCGGATCCGTGAGAGATGATAATGTAATCCAGACCTGTGATAAGTACGGCATGGTAATGGCGTTTACAGGAATCCGCCTGTTCCACCACTAATTCGGAAAAGAGGAACCTGTATGGTTATAGAGACAAGAAGCCCGGAGGAGACCTTTGAGACAGGGAGAAAGCTGGGCGAAACAGCTGTCCCCGGACAGGTATTTACCCTGATGGGAGATCTTGGCGTGGGCAAGACTGTGTTCACCCAGGGGCTTGCCAGAGGACTGGAAATTACGGAACCGGTCAGCAGCCCTACATTTACAATTGTCCAGGTGTATGAAGAAGGACGGCTCCCGTTTTACCATTTTGACGTCTACCGGATCGGGGATGTGGAAGAGATGGATGAAGTGGGATTTGATGATTATATTATGGGGGACGGGGTGTCCCTGATTGAGTGGGCAGATCTGATTGAAGAGATCCTCCCGGAAAAGCGGACGGAGGTCCGGATAGAAAAGGATCTGGAACAGGGCTTTGATTACAGAAAAATCACAATCAGAGAACTGGGAAGATAAAGCAGCGGTGCTGCCGCAGAGATGGAGGAGATCCCGTCTGTTTCTGCGGCAGCGCCTTTGCGCGCAGAGCGCAGATGCAGGAGAGATGCAGCAGCCTGCAGAAAGGAAACAGTATGAAGATATTAGCGATAGACAGTTCCGGGCTGACGGCCACCGTGGCGCTGGTGGAGGATGACCGGACAATTGCGGAGTATACAGTGGATTATAAAAAGACCCATTCGCAGACGCTTCTTCCTATGATAAGCGAGATGCTGGAAATGGTCGAAATGGATATTGCTTCAGTTGATGCCATAGCGGTATCGGGCGGTCCGGGATCTTTTACGGGACTGAGAATCGGCTCGGCAACGGCGAAGGGCCTGGGCTTTGCGCTGAATAAGCCGCTGGTTCACGTGCCGACGGTTGATGCGCTGGCTTATAGTGTGTACGGATGCCAGGATATTATCTGCCCGATTATGGACGCACGGAGAAATCAGGTGTATACCGGACTGTATACTTTTTCAACGAAAGATTCAGGGACAGAAGAAAATCAGGTGCGGGAATACGCTTTCAGGGTTCTGAAGATGCAGATGGCAGCGCCGGTGAGTGATCTGATCCGTCGGCTGAACAATTACGGACGTCCTGTTATATTTCTCGGGGACGGAGTGCCGGTGTACCGTGATATTCTTATTCAGCATCTGAAGGTTCCATGCTCCTTTGCGCCGTCTTATATGAACCGGCAGAGAGCCGCCGTGGTAGGCGCTCTGGGGATCCGGTATTATGAGATGGGAAATTACGAGACGGCGGCAGAGCATAAACCCGAATACCTGCGGGTATCTCAGGCGGAACGTGAGAGAGCGGAACGTGAGAAAAATGCAGTGCCTGAGGTACGGAAGATGACTATGGAAGACGCGGCCGTCACAGCGGAAATGGAACATCAGCTTTTTCCGGACGCCTGGAGTGAGAAGTCGGTGCTGGAAACATGGCAGCAGCCGGGAACCATATGTCTTATTGCGGAGAAAGCCGGACGTACAGCCGGGTATCTGCTGGCATATGCGGCGGCCGGAGAAGCGGAAATCGCCAGAATCGGCGTGGTAAAAGAGCTACAGAGGCAGGGAGCCGCAAAAGCCCTTCTCGCGGCGCTGGAAAAAGAATGCGCGGAACAGGGGATTGCCCGGATCCTTCTTGATGTAAGGGTGAGCAATAAAGCAGCAAGAGCGCTGTACGAATCGGCAGGGTTCAGAGAGGACGGAATCCGGCAGAAATTCTACGAAGATCCGGAGGAGGACGCCATTCTGATGAGTCGTCCTGCAGAAAAGAAGAATGGAAATCCGGAAGGGGTTACACGATAGAAAGAACGTTTCCTTTTCTGGAAACTGTTCTGCAGTTCCGGCAGAAGTTCCCACTGGGAATTGTCCTGTGTTCATGTTATAGTGTGGACGTAGAAAAAGCGATGGAAACACCGCGGACACAGGAGGAAATTGTATGCGCCAGTATCAGATAAAAGAAACAAAAGAGATTAAAAAAATAATTTGTAACAAATGTGGCAGGGAAATCCCGGCGGTTGCCGGACACCCCGGGGAAGGGGTATTCAGTGTGGATTACACATGGGGATATTTTTCTGAAAAGGATGGAGAAAGGCACAGTTTTGATTTATGTGAATCCTGTTATGATGAGCTGCTGGCTTCTTTTCAGATACCTGCCAGAATTGAAGAATAGAACGGGGAATAGTATGTTAGATGTTTGTTTGCTGGGAAGCGGGGGGATGATGCCTCTGCCGTACCGCTATCTGACGGCTCTGCTGACCCGGTTTAACGGCAGCAGCCTGCTTATTGACTGCGGGGAAGGAACCCAGATTGCGATGAAAGAAAAAGGATGGAGTTTTAAGCCGATTGACGTGATCTGCTTTACTCATTATCATGGCGACCATATCAGCGGCCTTCCCGGCCTTCTGCTTACAATGGGGAACGCGGATCGGAGGGAGCCTCTGACTATGATCGGTCCAAAGGGACTGGAACGGGTGGTAAGCAGTCTGCGGGTAATTGCTCCGGAGCTGCCTTTTCCGGTTATATATAAAGAAATCCAGGGCGCGGAGCAGACATTTGAGCTGAATGGCTACCGCCTGAAGGCATTCCGGGTAAATCATAATGTACTCTGTTACGGATATACACTGGAGATTGACAGAGCCGGAAAATTCGATGCTGTCAGAGCGAAGGAACAGGGGATCCCTCTTCCATACTGGAGTAGACTGCAGGCCGGAGAGATCATTGAAGCGGATGGAAAAATATTTACTCCGGATATGGTTCTGGGTCCTGCCCGGAAAGGAATCAAGCTGACCTATACTACCGACACCAGACCTGCAGATTCTATTTGGAAAAATGCTGAAAAGTCAGATCTTTTTATCTGCGAAGGCATGTATGGTGAAAAGGAGAAGGCAGCGAAGGCCGTGGAGTATAAGCATATGACATTTTATGAGGCGGCGGCCCTGGCAAAAAAAGCTCAGGTCCGGGAAATGTGGCTGACACACTACAGTCCGTCTCTGACCCGGCCAGAGCAGTATATGGAGGAAGTGCGCAAAATTTTTCCCGCTGCCAAGGCGGGAAAAGATGGAATGACAACGGAGCTGATGTTTGAGGAGGCTAAGGAAACAAGATGAAAGAAATCAAAGATATTAATATACTTGCAATCGAGTCTTCCTGTGATGAAACTGCGGCGGCAGTCGTGCATAATGGCAGAGAAGTACTGTCCAATATTATTTCATCCCAGATTGACCTTCACAAACTGTATGGCGGAGTTGTGCCGGAGATTGCATCCAGAAAACATATAGAAAAGATTAATCAGGTGATAGAAGAAGCCCTGAAAGAGGCGGATGTTACCCTGGAAGACATTGATGCTGTTGCAGTAACATACGGACCGGGACTTGTAGGCGCGCTTCTTGTAGGTGTTGCTGAGGCAAAAGCGATTGCATATGCCCGGCAGCTGCCCCTTGTTGGTGTTCATCACATTGAGGGACATATTTCGGCAAATTATATTGAACATCCGGATCTTGAACCGCCTTTTTTATGTCTGGTCGCATCAGGCGGACATACTCATCTTGTTCTTGTAAGAGATTATGGGAAATATGAGATCCTGGGAAGAACCAGAGATGACGCTGCCGGAGAGGCATATGACAAAGTGGCGAGAGCTATCGGCCTGGGATATCCCGGCGGACCGAAGATAGACCGGATTGCCAAAGAGGGAAACCCGGATGCAATATCATTTCCGAAAGCACATATTGAAGGGGCGGAGTATGACTTCAGTTTCAGCGGACTCAAATCAGCAGTCCTTAACTATATTAACGGCTGCAAAATGAAAGGGGAAAGCTACGATCCCGCCGATCTCGCTGCGTCATTTCAGAAAGCGGTTGTAGAAGTCCTGGTGGAAAATTCGATGAAAGCGGCAGAAAATTTCGGCATATATAAATTCGCCATCGCCGGAGGAGTGGCTTCCAATACGGCGCTGCGTGCGGCGATGAAACAGGCGTGTGAAGAGAGGCAGATCAGATTCTTCCATCCTTCACCGATTTACTGTACCGATAATGCAGCTATGATAGGGGCGGCAGGTTATTATGAGTTCCTTGCAGGGACACGCCACGGCTGGGATCTGAATGCGGTGCCGAATCTGAAACTGGGAGAGAGGTAAGACAGTGGGCAAAGAATATTGTACGGCCATCGTGCTGGCCGGAGGAAGCGGGAAGCGCATGGGATCCGAAGTGCACAAACAGTACCTTCTTATGGGAGGAAAACCGGTGCTGTATTATTCCCTGAAGGCATTTCAGGAGTCAGACTATATTGATGAGATTATCCTTGTTGCCGGAGCCGGGGAAGAAGAGTACTGCCGGGAGCGGATCCTGAATCCTTATGGCATTACTAAAGTCAGCAGAATTACGGCAGGTGGAGCGGAACGGTACCATTCTGTCTGGAACGGGCTTCAGGCGGCAGAACACGAAGGATATGTCTTCATCCATGATGGGGCAAGACCGTTTGTCGATGAAGATATGATCGGAAGAGCATATGAATGCGTATTGCAGTACAAAGCCTGTGCGGCCGCTATGCCTGTGAAAGATACAATTAAAATCGCAGATGAAAACGGATTTGTAAAGGAAACCCCGGACAGAAATACTCTGTGGATGATACAGACGCCCCAGGTGTTTGAAATGTCACTGGTAAAAGAGGCGTATTCCAGACTTATGCAGAAGGAAGAGCGGGGAGTGACGGACGATGCCATGGTTGTGGAGCGGATGATGGATGCCCCGGTGAAGCTTTTCCCGGGCTCCTATGAGAATATAAAAATAACAACACCCGGAGATCTGGAAATCGGCGAAGGGATTCTTAAAGCAGACTGTCACAAACCGCGGAATAAAATATAAAAAATCTATTGACAGATCTTTCAAGTATATGATAGAATAAACACCGTCGCAAAAAGCGGCTTTACAATTTAACTCGCTGTAAAGCGAGACGTGGAGAGGTATCGAAGTGGTCATAACGAGGCGGTCTTGAA
>DWZZ01000161.1 GCA_019117305.1 Candidatus Mediterraneibacter merdigallinarum
CCGAAACGCATATCCGGTTTATCGGATCCGAACCGGTCCATGGCTTCCTTCCAGGTAATCCGTGGAAGAGGCAGAGACAGTTCAACACCGCAGATCTGGCCGAACAGCTCCTTTAACAGACGCTCGTTCACATCCAGCACATCGTCCACATCCACAAAGGACAGCTCCATATCGATCTGGGTAAACTCCGGCTGTCTGTCGGCGCGCAGATCCTCGTCCCGGAAACATCTGGCAATCTGGATATAACGGTCAAATCCGGAGCACATCAGAAGCTGTTTGTAAAGCTGCGGGGACTGAGGCAGTCCGTAAAAACATCCCGGATGCACACGGCTTGGCACAAGATAGTCTCTCGCCCCTTCCGGTGTGGTTTTACCCAGCATGGGAGTCTCAATCTCAAGGAAACCTTCCTCGCTGAAAAACTGACGTGTCAGTGTCATAACACGGCTCTTCATCATAAGATTTCTCTGAATATCCGGTCTGCGCAGATCCAGATAGCGATATTTCAGACGCACCTCTTCCTTCGTCTTACAGTTTTCCTCCACCTGGAACGGAGGAGTCAGAGACTCGGAAAGGATCCTCAGTTCTGACGGGATCACCTCAATTTCCCCGGTAGCGATCTTATCATTGACCGCGCCGGAACGTTTTGCCACCTCGCCTGTGATAGCGACTACGTATTCTGAGCGAAGAGAAGCCGCTTTCTCAAGAAGCGCCGGCTCCGTCTTTCCTTCTTCACATACCACCTGTATAATACCGGAGCGGTCTCTCACATCTACAAACACAAGTCCGCCCTTATTTCTGTTCTTCTGCACCCATCCCATTATCGTTACTGTCTGTCCCACATTTGCCGCAGACAACTCGCCGCAGCGGTGGGTTCTCTTAAGTCCCTGCATTGATTCAGCCATAATTTTCTCCTTTTTCTGACAATTTCTCCCAAAGGGGACAGACCCTTTTGGAAAAGGGTCTGTCCCCTTTCAGTGAAGTTTTCTGATAATTCTACCTGTTCTCTTTCATTTACAGATTTTCTACCGAATCCCGGTAGCATTCTGTGATGTCTGTATATCCCTGTTCTGCAAGCTGCTCCTTCTGGAACTTCTTGTTCTTTTTCATATTGACGATCATGACCTGCTTCCCGGCCTGTCGTTCGTTCCGGGCCAGTTCCAGTACTTTGAGCATGCCTTCCTGGTGCATGTTTTTCTCTACGAGGAATGCTTTTTTCACCCTGCTGTCCGGAACCTGGTATCCTCTTTCCAGAAGCAGCATGACAATACGCTCAAACCCGATGGAAAATCCGACTGCCGGAGTATCCTGGCCGGTGAATTTTCCGATCATTTTGTCGTACCTTCCGCCTCCGCCGACGGAACCTCCGAATTCATCCATGGAAATCTCAAAGATGGTTCCGGTGTAGTAGGACATGCCTCGTACAAGGGTAGGATCGAAGAACATTCGGAAGTCCGCTTCCTTCTGGCTCTCTACACTGGTAATAATCATTTCCAGCGAATCCGCCGCTTCAGGCGCAAGAAAGCCCTGTAATTTCTCCTTGCACGCACGTACACCTGCCACATCATTTGTAATTTCCTTAAATAACTGAAGATATTTTTCCACGGATTCTTCTGCATAACCATTCTCCTTAAGCTCTGCCTCTACGCCGTCCAGACCGATCTTGTCCATTTTATCCAGAGTGATGAAAATGCTGTCATAATCTTCCTCGGAAAATCCGCTGTATGCGGCCATAGCCTTCAGAAAACGCCTGTCATTGATTCGGATGGTGAAGTTTTTAAAATCCAGCTTTCCGAGAAGTGCCGTCGTCGCCAGAATCAGCTCAATTTCCGCCAGGTTGGACGGCTCGCCCAGAATATCAATGTCACACTGCATGAACTGGCGGAATCTTCCTCTCTGGGGGCGATCCGCTCTCCACACATTGCCCATCTGAAGCGCCTTAAAAGGGGAAGGCAGTTCATTTGCGTGATTTGCGTAGTAACGGGACAGCGGCACGGTCAGATCATACCGCAGGCCTCCGTCCACCAGATCTGCCTCTTCTTTTGCCTGGTCAATTTTCAGCTTTTCCCCTCTTTTCAGAATCTTAAATATCAGTTTTTCATTATCTCCGCCCTGTTTGCTGCACAGATTTTCAATATGTTCCACACAGGGGGTCTCAATTGAGGAAAATCCAAATGTCTTATATGTGTCTTTAATCAGGCTGATCACATAATCCCTGATCTCCATTTCCCCGGGCATGATATCTTTCATGCCGGTGACCGGCTTCTTCTTCAGCGCCATAACTCTTCTCCTTTCATCTTCCCTGCCGCAACTGCGCGGCACCGCAGTCTGCCGCTCTGGCTTTCCGCTCTATCATTTCATCAATCCGGCTGATATATTCTTCTATATTTTTCACATTTTCCACCCGGATCAGATCTGTCTCTTTTCCATTTCCCGTACTCGTCTTTTCCGGGAGCACGAACTTCGTGGACGCCCCTGCCCCGGCCGCAAGTATGGTCTGTTTTTCTTCCATAATCAGTATATTGTATATTCCGGCTTTGTCAACCTCTGCATATCCCACATTTTCAAAATTTCCCGCAATATTTTTCTGGCGGTACAGATAGTAGGGAACCAGTCCCATTCTGGCGGCACCTGCGGCAGCGTCGTCAATCATCCGGGATATTTCCGTGTGCAGATCCGCTGTTCTGCCTTCCTGTCCCATCCGGGCTGCCCGCTTGATCGCCAGAGCATGCACGGTGAGACTGTCCGGCCGGAGTTTTTCAATCTGCTGAATGGTATCCCTCATATCATCTGCCGTTTCTCCCGGCAGGCCTGCAATCAGATCCATATTAATGTTGTCAAATCCCAGCGCCCGCGCCATATGAAATGCATCTTCTGTCTGCTTTACCGTGTGTTTCCTTCCTACCAGATCCAGCGTCTTCTGCTGCATGGTCTGGGGATTGATGGAAATCCGGCTGACCGGATACTTTTTCAGCACCGCCAGCTTTTCTTCTGTAATACTGTCCGGCCGCCCTGCTTCCACAGTGAACTCCAGAGTTCCTTCCAGATCAAATGCTCCGGAAATGCAGCCCAGCAGACGCTCCAGCTGTTCCGGCTCCAGTGTCGTAGGCGTTCCCCCTCCGATATAAACCGTATCCAGCCTCCGGCCTGCAGACATTTGAGACAGCCCATGGATTTCTTTGATCAATGCATCCAGATAAGCGTCCACCCGGTCTTTCCACTTTTCCAGCGGAGAAGAACTGAATGAGCAGTAGGAACACACACTGGGACAGAAGGGGATTCCCACATACAGACTGAACCCGTTTCTGCAGTCCAGCTTCGCGAGCAGTTCCTGCTCCCGGCGCGCCACCTGATACGCCAGGACCGCTTTTTCTCTGCTGACGAAATATTCCTCTTCCAGATAGGAAACCACCGCTTCCTGGACGTCCCCCTCAGGATGCCCTCCGGCCTCTGTCTCCTTTTCCAGCCGCTGCATAGCAAGCTTTGTGGGCCGCACTCCGGTGAGCATTCCCCAGGCAAGGGTTCTGCCTGTATAATCGGAAAGAATGCGGTAAACCTGACGGGTCACTTCTCTTTTTTCTCTCTGGATATCCTGCGCATCCCTGTCTGCCGGATTTCTGCTTCCTTCCGGCGCAATGGAAAAGCAAGAATCCCCCGGCATCCGGATTGTCACCAGAGTTTCTTGCTTCCCGTCAATTTTCTGTACCACCTCTTCACCCGGAAAGAAAGCCTTCACAAGGTGGTACACATTATATGCATATTTGTTTTTCTGTACTTCAATCTCTATCATAACTTTTCATTCCCGGCCGTCTCTGTATATCTGCGCAAGCGCCGCAGGCGGCAATTCCCGTTTTATACAAACGGATTATATTTCTTTTCATATCCGATGGATGTCTCCTCCATATGCCCCGGATATACCTTCGTCTCATCCGGCAGGTCAAACAGCCGCTCCTTTACGGAACGGACAAGCTGACTGCTGCTTCCCGTAGGAAAATCCGTTCTGCCGATGGACGCATGAAACAGAGTATCTCCGCTGAAAAGAATGCCTTCCTTTTCTATATAATAGCAGCAGCCCCCTGACGTATGCCCCGGCGTATGGATCACCCGGATCTGTACTCCGCCAATATCCAGAATCTGTCCGTCTTTCACGTACCGGGCGTCCGAAAACGTATATGCTCCTGCCATCATAGCCGACAGATTCAGACGGGCGCTGTTCAGAACCTCTTTCTCACTCTCAAAGGCATAGACAGGAATGTCATATTCCCTGAGCAGCCCGTCCAGTCCCATAATATGGTCAAAATGCCCGTGTGTGAGAAGCACGGCCAGAGGCTTCTTCCCTCCGGCACGGATATGGGAAGACAATTCCGGCGGCCAGGCAGCCGGATCGACAAGAAAGCATCCCCCGTTCTCCTCATTTACAGCGATATAACAGTTCGTGCCCATAGAACCAAGCACAAATTTCTCAATCTTCATTTTCTGCTCCTTAACCCGCCGTACGCTCAATATCCATAACGCTCTCGATCTGGCGCAGTTTCTCAATCACACTGTTGAGTTCCTCCCGTCCATGGACGATAAAGCCCATGTCGAGCGTGGCGGTTCCTTTTTTACTGGTCCGGATATTCATGGATTTCACGTCAATCTTCGCCTCCGTAAATACCCGGGAAACATCCATAAGAAGCCCCTGCCTATCCCCGGCATACATGGTAAGCTCCGCCAGATACTGGCCGCCTTCACCGGTTTCCGCAGTGTCTTCCCACTCTGCGTCAATCAGTCTTTCCCGCTCTGCAGCAGACAGGTGCAGAATATTCACACAATCGGTACGGTGAATAGTCATCCCCCTTCCTCTTGTAACGAATCCAACGATCTCATCACCGGGTACGGGATTACAGCATTTTGAGAAACGCACCGCCATGTCATCAATTCCTTTCACCACAATTCCGCTCTTGGACTTGCCGATATGCACCTTCTGACTGTTGGCTTCCGATATTTTCTCCAGAATGATTTCATCCGTAATCTCTTTTTTATGTTCCTTTTCGTACTCTTCCAGAAGCCGGTTTACAACCTGGCCTTCCTTGAGTCCGCCGTGGCCGATAGCCGCCAGCACGGCATCCCAGTCCCGGAACCCGTATTTTTTCTGGACAACCTGCTGATACTTTGGTTTCAGAATGTCCGTCAGATTTATAGATTTACTCTTACAATAAGAAGCGATCAGCTCCTTGCCTCTTATAATGTTATCTTCTTTAAATTCCCGTTTAAACCACTGGTTGATCTTATTCTTTGCCTGGGTGCTCTTAACAATGTTGAGCCAGTCCCGGCTGGGCCCCTTTGAATTCTGTGATGTCAGAATTTCAATTCTGTCCCCGTTCTGTATCTTATAGTCAATATTGACCAGTTTTCCGTTTACTCTTGCTCCTACCATCTTATTGCCCACGGCGCTGTGGATCGCATAGGCAAAATCAACCGGCGTAGAGCCGTTGGGCAGGTTCTTTACATCTCCATTCGGCGTAAAGCAGTAGACATCTTCCGCAAACAGGTCCAGATCCCCTTTGAGAAGACTTAAGAACTCCCGGTTGTCGGACATATCCCGCTGCCATTCCAGAATCTGGCGCAGCCAGTTCAGTTTTTCTTCCTGAGCTTCCATGCTCTTGGCAGCGTCCGCTCCTTCCTTATACTTCCAGTGAGCCGCGATACCATATTCTGCGGTCTTGTGCATCTCTTCCGTCCGGATCTGAATCTCAAAAGGCTGTCCGGACGGTCCGATCAGTGTCGTATGAAGGGACTGATACATGTTTGCCTTCGGCATGGCAATGTAATCTTTAAACCGTCCCGGAATAGGGGTATACATCTCATGAATCACACCCAGAGCCGCATAGCAGTCTTTGATGGAATCTACGATAATCCGGACCGCAAACAGATCGTACACCTGATCCAGTGTTTTATTCTGGTTTACCATCTTTTTATAAATACTGAAAAAATGCTTTACCCTGCCGTATACCTTTGCCTTGATATGGGCGTTTTTCATATGTGTGGATACCTCAGCCACAATCTGCTGTACGAACTCCTCGCGCTCGGTCTTGCGCTCATTGAGTTCCTTGACCAGATTGTAGTAGACATCCGGTTTCCAGTATTTCAAAGACAGGTCATCCAGCTCCGTCTTGATCTTGGAAATACCGAGTCTCTGAGCGATGGGAGCGTAAATATCCATTGTCTCCCGGGCTTTCTCCTGCTGCTTGGCCGGCGTCATGAATTCCAGTGTTCTCATATTATGAAGCCGGTCCGCCAGTTTAATAATGATAACACGAATGTCCTTTGCCATTGCAAGAAACATTTTACGGAGATTTTCTGCCTGTACTTCCAGCTTATCCTGCGCGTAACTGAGCTGTCCCAGCTTGGTTACCCCGTCCACAAGAAGAGTAACCTCTTCTCCGA
>DWZZ01000162.1 GCA_019117305.1 Candidatus Mediterraneibacter merdigallinarum
ACAAATAGGTTAAAGGAAAGGAGATATCATGGATCAGAAAAGAATTAGAGGGCTCGAACAAAAAATCAGCACTGATTATGGGAATACCACAGGTGTGGCGGTATTAAAAGAAGGAAAATTGGTATATGAAAAATATTTCAAGGGATGTACAAGAGAAAGCCAGGTTCATGTTTATTCTGTAACAAAAAGTATTATTTCAATACTGATTGGGATTGCAGTAGATAGAGGATATATCCAAAGTGTTGATCAGAAAGTTCTGGATTTTTTCCCTGGATACATAGTAAGAAAGAGAGAAAACACCATCCAAAATATCACAGTCAAGGATATGCTGACAATGACAGCACCTTATAAGTATCGTTTTTTTGCTCCATATGTGAAATATTTTACTAGTGAGGATTACCATTGTTTAATGGCTGTAGCAATATTGGAGTTTTCATCAGCGTTTCCGAATTGTTGCCTTTGCGGTAGATAAAGTAATGTTTCATTTTCGGTTCCTTTCTAAGCGAAAGGAGTCGCGGGAACATAAAGTCGAAATCTGAAACGCAAAAATGGCCGGATAACCCTGAAACATTGCGTTTCAAAATGAGCAGCCAAAATCACAGCCCTTAATTACCTTTTTGAAAACGCTTTTTCGTATATACGCCCCCGCGCCCGGTCTCACGGGAGAGGACTGTAGAAATTTTGACCGACGCAGGACATAAAAATGCATCACATAGGTTGAATTCCTCCTATTTTAGGATATAATAAAAGTAACGAAAGCAAAGGAGGTTGCCCTATGAACATAAATACAAATAATCTTGTCTCTATCACTGAAGCGAACCAGAACTTCTCCAAGGTTGCTCGTCTTGTAGATGAGAACGGCACTGTCGTCATATTGAAGAACAACGTGCCTCGTTATCTTGTCATGGAGTTCTCGGCAGCAGAGCAGGAACAGATCGCTGCCGATGAGGATGTTATGGCTATTTCAAAGCGTCTGATTGAGAAGAACCGTCAGGCTTATGAGGTGCTTGCCAAATGATAAGACTATCTAAATCGCAAGTACTTCTTATCCATGACCAGCTTATCTCCGAAACAGGAGGCTCATCCGGGCTGCGTGATGAAGGCATACTGGATTCTGGCACACCAGATTTAAAAGCCGTCCTCCACAGGATGGCTTTTCTCATGCCAGTGGTCGTCATGGTCTGCATGGATTTTTGCAGAAAAATTTTTGTGAATTGGAAGGAGAAATAAAGATAGGGATCAGAGAGTTTTTTTGTGGTTATATGGCGATTATATGAGTTGTTAGCGATACATGAACATGATAGAATACCGATAAGGAACAACAGTGTAACAGGGTAGCTTACTATTCCTATAATCAGTCCCCCCTTGCGGGCGGTTGTTCTTTTTTCGCTTAATATAACAGATTGTTCAGAGGGTTCAAGAAAAAACCTAACAACCATTAAAATGACATGTTCCAGGAAGCCGAGGCAGACCTGCCAGTATTAATCACTGTTGCAGCGGTATATGAAAGAGCCTCTGCAGTCGATATTATAGAAATTACGGAGGAGCCTATGAAAGAAGAATGTCTGATCTGCAAAGCTCCATTGGAGTATCTGAATGAAGATATTGAAATGGAATGTGAATTATGTCACAAAAAAGAGAAAAGTAAAACAAGATGTATAAACGGTCATTATGTCTGTAATGAATGTCATATGCAGGGGACGGACAGCCTGATCGGGTTATGTCTGAATGAAACATCAGGAGATCCGGTGGAGATTCTTAACAGAATGATGACCATGCCGTTCTGCCATATGCATGGACCGGAGCACCATGTAATGACAGGAATGGCGCTGCTGACGGCTTATAAAAACTGCGGCGGCGATATTGATCTGCCAAAAGCCCTGCTGGAAATGAATAACAGAGGACGTTCAGTTCCGGGAGGCGCCTGCGGGTTCTGGGGTGCCTGCGGAGCCGGAATCAGTGCGGGAATGTTTATATCCATTATTACCGGAGCTACGCCTCTTGGGAAAGATAACTTCGGCTTATCTCATAAGATGACCGCGAAAGCGCTGGAGGCGATCGGAGAGGTCGGAGGTCCCCGCTGCTGTAAGAGAGACTCCTATCTTTCTGTTTCCAGGGCGGTAGATTTTGTAAAAGAAAATATGGGGATAGAGATGAAAAAATCGGATATTGTCTGTACCTACAGCAGGCAGAATAATCAGTGCATCGGGAAAAGGTGTCCTTTTTCCGCAGTGAACAGGCAGAAAAAGAAGATTGCATTTATCTGCGTGCACAATTCCTGCCGGAGCCAGATCGCAGAAGCGTTCGGGAGAAAATATCTGTCCGATATTTATGAATGCTATTCCGCCGGTACAGAAGTGAAGCCGCAGATTAATCCGGACGCTGTAAGACTGATGAAACAGGAATATGGGATTGATATGGAAAAAGACCAGTATCCCAAGCTGCTGCAGGATATACCGGAAGCGGATATCTATGTATCTATGGGCTGCAATGTGGCATGTCCGAATATTCCCGGAAAGAAAATCCTCAACTGGGGACTGGACGATCCGACCGGGCAGGAAGACTCGTTTTTTATGGACGTGATCGGTCAGATTGAAAAAAATATACTGGAAATGAGGAAGTAAAAATAAAGCCGGGAGCTATCTGCGCCCGGCTTTCTGTTTTTATGAAATATCCGGAAAATTTTTTCTGTGAATGAAAAAGTTTCCTGCCGGTTGATTTATTTTATCAAAATCAAGAAGAGTTCCATTGTAATTTATGCCGGGAATCCGTACAATATTTTTATGTTACAGAGATAAAATGCATTTTTTCGAATGATGCTGCGGACTGCTCTGCATTTCATATATCTGTTATTCTGAAAACCGGATTTTACGCGGGCGCGCAGCACACAGACATTTGTCTCTGGCATTATAATACACCGGAAAGGGTGATAGGTATGAAAGAAATACATCTAGGCAGAATTATTGCAGAGAACCGTCGGAAGAGGCGGATCACGCAGGATGAGCTGGCGGAGTTCCTGGGGGTGTCCAAAGCGGCAGTATCCAAGTGGGAAACTGAAACCTCTTATCCGGATATCCTGCTTCTGCCCGGACTTGCCTCTTACTTTGATATCAGTATTGATGAACTGATCGGGTACGAACCACAGATGGACAAAGAAGGGATCAGGAAAATGTACCGTGCTATTGCGGAAGAATTTGCATCGGGGTCTTTTGAGCCGGCCGTGGAGCACTGCCGGGAGTATGCGAGGAAATATTATTCCTGCTATCCGCTGCTGTTTCAGATTGCCTTGATTCTGATCAACCACTCAATGCTGGCGCCGGATCAGAAGGGGATGGAGAAAATGGCAGAGGAGGCGGCAGAGCTTAGCCGGCGTGTAAAAACAGGGACGGATGATCCGAATCTGGGGCGGAATGCGCTTCATCTGGAAGCCTGCTGTATGCTGGTACTCCGGCGCCCGGAGGAAGTGCTTAAGCTTCTGGAACCGGAGCCGCCTATGACGGGAACGCCGGAACCGCTTCTTGCATCGGCATGGAAGATGTCGGGAAATGCAAACGAGGCGGCGAAGATCCTGCAGGCTGCGATTTATAAAAATATGATTACATTTTTAAATCTTCTTTCATCTTACATGGAAGTCTGCGCAGAAGACAGGGAGAAATTTGAAGAGAGCTGCCGGCGGCTTTGCGCAGTGGCAGAGGTGTTCCGGACGGATAAGCTGCATCCCGGCATCATGCTGACCTGTTACATCACGATGGCGCAGGGCTGGATGGTTCTGGGAGAGAGGGAGAAAGCGCTGGAAGTTCTGGAACGATATACAGAGCTTGTCTGCGGAGATATCTACCCCATGCGTCTGAAAGGAGATGAATACTTTGACCTTTTGGATGACTGGTTTGAACAGGAACTCAGTCTCGGGGAATACCCGCCCCGGGATGAGTCTGTTATCCGGCACAGTATGACGCAGGCAGTCGCGGAGAATCCGGTATTTGCAGGGCTGGCAGATGAGCCCCGTTTCCGGAAGATTGTAGAACGGTTGGGCAGACAGGAGGAAATTTGATATGCAGACAATTTTACTGGAAAATCTGGCCAAAACATTTCCCGGAGGGAAAGAAGCGGTGAAGGGGATCAGTCTTTCTCTTGAACAAGGGGAAGTGTTCGGATTTTTAGGACCTAACGGAGCGGGAAAAACGACTACGGTAAAACTGCTGAACGGAATACTTGCGCCATCGTCTGGCAGGTGCAGTGTGCTGGGGTTTGACCCGGCGAGGGAACCGGAGCGGGTACATGCCGTTTCAGGCGTTCTTACGGAACACGCTCAGATGTATGACAATATGACCGGGCTTCAGAATCTGATTTTCTATGCGGAAATATTCGGGATTTCAGAGGGAGAGGGCAGAAAGCGGGCAATGAATCTTATGGAGAAACTGGAGCTTGAGGATGCGGCGGAGCGGAAACTGGCGGCGTACTCTACCGGAATGCGGCAGAGACTGTCCCTGGCGCGGGCAATGATTCACCGTCCGGAGGTGCTTTTCCTCGATGAGCCTACGTCCGGTCTTGATCCCGAGAGCGCTCAGAATGTGAACCGGCTCATACGGGAGCTGGCAGGAGAACAGGGGACGACAATATTCCTCTGTACCCATCAGCTCCGGTATGCGCAGGAGATCTGTAACAGGTACGGGCTGATTGATGAGGGCAGGCTTCTTGCCGGGGGGACATTTGAAGAGCTGAGAGAAGAAGTGGCTCCCGGGGCAGAGCTTCAGATCCGGGCGGGAAATCTTCCGGAAAGAATGTTACAGGAATTATCCGGGGAAAAATCACTCCGGAATGCGGATGTGGGAAATATTCGCTGGAAATTTACAGAAGAAAAACCGGTGAATTTCGGGAAGATGCTTTCCCTGAAGATACAGTCAGAGGAGGAGGTACCCGGGATTATCAGGCAGATCGTCGGGGAAGGCGGAAATATTTATGAGGTGAAAATCAGCCGCCCCTCTCTTGAGGATATTTATTTTTCACTTACGGCAAAAGGAAAGGAGGAACAGCCATGAACCATGCGATGTATGCTGTGCTGAAAAAAGATTTTCGGGGGATCGTATCAAACAGAAGACTTTTCACTGAGTTGCTGATCGTTCCGCTGGTACTTACGATTATCCTTCCTTCCATTTGTGTGGTGGCGGTGCACTTCGCGCCGGACGACCCGGATATCGTAAAAATGATCGAGATGCTGCCTCAGGGAGGCCGGGCGGAAAGTCTGGAGATAGCGGTTGCCGGCCTGATCTTTAACTACATCCTGCCGGTATTTTTCCTGATGATACCGATTATGACCGCATCTATTATGGCGGCAAGTTCATTTGTAGGAGAGAAAGAAAAGCATACGCTGGAAACACTTCTCTATTGCCCTTTAAGTGTAAAGCAGATCTTTCAGGCAAAGGTGCTGGCTTCCTTTCTGTTCAGTATGCTGGTGTCGCTGATCTCATTTATCGCTATGCTGGCTGTGCTGGAGCTGGAAGTATTTTTCATTATGGGGAGCCCGCTTGCGCCGGCGGCAGGCTGGCTTGTGATTCTCTTTCTCCTTGCGCCGTCCATCTCACTGATCGCAGTGACGCTGATCGTAAGAGGCTCGGCAAAAGCTCAGAGTGTGGAGGAATCACAGCAGGGTGCGGTCTTTCTTATCATCCCGGTAATTCTGCTGGCAGCAGGACAGTTCTCAGGAGTGATGCTGCTGAATGTGTGGATATTGCTGGGGCTGAGTGTGGTGTGCGCATTGCTTGCCTGGGCGCTCCTTCAGAAGGCGATGGGAAGATTTACTTATGAAATGCTGCTGAAATAAGCAAAATTTCGGGAAAACAGTATATGGATGAACGGCAACAGCGCCGGCAGACGGAGAAGGAAAGCAAGTACTGCGAATGCAGAACATTCTTTGTGTGCCGGCGCTGGTCTGTGTATATGATCTGTGGTATGATATTCCAAATGAGAATATTCAGAAGTATTAATGATATGACACAGGAGGAAGATTATGTCTGATGCAGTTGTTACTTTAAGAAAAGGCGCCGGTCGTACTCTGAAACAGGGCGGCCCATGGATTTATGATAATGAAATAGAAAGTATTATGGGAAGTTTTGAAGACGGCGATATCGTTATCGTCCATGACTTCGACGGCTATCCGTTGGGACATGGATTTATCAACCGGAATTCAAAACTGACGGTACGCATGATGACAAGAAACCGTGATACGGAAATTAATGAGGAGTTTATCCGTATGCGCGTACAGAATGCATGGGAGTACCGGAAAAAGGTGATGGATGACATCTCGAGCTGCCGCGTGATCTTCGGCGAGGCGGATTTCCTGCCGGGTATTGTGGTGGACAAGTTTGCAGACGTACTTGTAGTAGAATCACTTGCTCTGGGAATCGACCGCTTTAAAGGGATGATCGTGGATATTTTAAAAGAGCTGATGGAGAAAGACGGGATCCATATCCGGGGCGTCTATGAACGTAGCGATGCAAAGGTTCGAGAGCAGGAAGGAATGGAACGCCGCAAGGGATTTATTGGCGCTCCTTTTGACACAAAGGTTGAGATCGTCGAAAACGGCGTGCGCTATTATGTGGACGTAAAGGACGGGCAGAAGACAGGCTTCTTCCTTGACCAGAAATACAACAGGCGGGCAGTGGCAAAACTCTGCAAAGGAGCCCGGGTACTGGACTGCTTTACCCATACCGGTTCCTTTGCCCTGAATGCGGGAATTGCAGGAGCAGAGCACGTGACCGGAGTGGATGCTTCTGAGCTGGGTGTTGCTCAGGCGAGAGAGAATGCCGCTCTGAACGGACTGGAAGACCGGGTGGAGTTTATCTGCGAAGACGTTTTCAACCTGCTTCCCCGTTTGGAAAAACAGGGCGAGAAATATGATGTGGTCATCCTTGATCCGCCTGCATTTACGAAATCAAGAAGTTCGATCAAAAAAGCGGTGAAGGGTTACCGGGAGATCAATCTGCGGGGAATGAAGCTGGTGAAGGACGGCGGATATCTGGCTACATGTTCCTGTTCCCATTTTATGGATTACGAACTGTTTACCAAGACGATCGGACAGGCGGCGCAGAATGTGCATAAGAGACTGCGACAGGTGGAATTCAGGACACAGGCGCCGGATCATCCGATACTGTGGGGAGCGGGGGATTCTTATTATCTGAAGTTTTATGTGTTTCAGGTGTGTGAGGAGAAGTAGCGGATAAGATATTTAGTGGATGAAAGAATTCCTTTACCTTTATATTCTGGATTTGCTGAATCAGAATTGCATTGATGAAAGAGTGGGGATAAAGTACAAAGTCAAAGATATGAATGAAAAAGGCGATCGGTTTATACCAATCGTCTTTTCCCGTAAAACAAAAATCTAAAAGTATTTTTCAACTCACAGGTAATCATACCTGACATAAAAAAGATATCATACAAGATCAAGGATTACAAGTTTATTTTTATGATTTAGATTTATACTATTAGATATTTTGCAAGAAATAGAAATGGCTGTTGAATTTTAAAGATTGCTATGGTATAGTGAATATGGAAATAATAAAATAAGCCCAAAAGAGCGGCAACTCCTTTAGGCTTATGAAAGCTATTTCAAATCAGTTATCACGATAAGAAACAACTACCAACACTATACTATCTTATCCTAATCTGATTTGTCAAGCTTTCAAAATTTTCCCAAAATACTTTAATTAAAAATTTAAAGGAGGAAGTCGATATGAAGGCTACAAAAATTAAAATGAAATCAGGGTGCCAGGAGTCTAATAATCTCTGTGAGATTGATTCAATCTATCTGCAAGAGGCAGGAATGTTTTATAAGAAAGAAGCAATCTATGACCATCTTTTAAAATATCCAAAATCTATTTGTGTAAATATTTATCCTTATCCACTTTTACAGCCGGTTGTCAGCGTACAAGGAGAAAAATATGTTCGTTCAACTCCTGACTCTACACAAAAAGATAATCTGCTAAATCTCCCTTGCTGTTAAACGGATGCCCCTACTCTAAAGGGATATATTCAGCTATCTTGAGTTTCCGCAAACTGCATTGAAAAGATAGATATGTCC
>DWZZ01000163.1 GCA_019117305.1 Candidatus Mediterraneibacter merdigallinarum
ATGATTTTTGTTAACAATTTTTGTCTCGTATTTTCCTGTCTCGATATCAATATAGCGAACGAAAAGGGATACTTTGTTATCTTCGTTCAGGCTGTTCCACAGAAGCTCTGTAAAGCTGTCCATATCATCCGGAATACCAATCCGTTTCGGTTCTCCCTCAAAGCTGGGGAGCGGATCGCCGTCACACATATAAGTATGAATAAAACGTCCCTCACCGGCAGAAGGATTTTCGTAGGCAAATGTATATCTGCCGCATCCTTCCGGTCTGCCATTGTCACTTTTCAGAATTGACATGGCGAAATTATAGATACCATTTTCGATATGCATGATACCCGAAATACGCGGAGTATAATTGGGGCCGTCCGGCTCAAACTCCCGGCTGCGCAGAGACTGCTCAAATGTAAGCTGTTTATCCATTCCCTCATAAATCGTATCGGTCTGATCTCCGTTTGTCACAATGGTTTTATTGCCCAGCACCCGCACCGGCGCATAGATAATCAGGCTGGGATCTGTCAGTTTTGTCGGATCAAAAGCCTGTGTACGGATTCCCTCTCCGTCCTCCACGAAAATACGGTTGCGGCTGTTCTCACTGCGGCCCATAATAAAATAAGCAGTAACAGCTTTCTTCCCATCCGGCGTTCTGCCGATAATGATTCCTCTTCCGGGGTAGGAATTATTCCTTAATTCTTCTTCAATAGACAGCTTTTTCATTTTACTGTGTCTCCTTTCCGTTTTTTTCATCTTCTTCCGTTTCACACCGCTTTTTCTTCCCGCCGCCGGAGTCTTCATCCTCTTCTTCCGGCTGCTGCTCGATCTGCAGCTCCACTCTGGTAATACGGTTATCTTTCACTTCCATTACGTTAAATACAAGGTTGTCCTCCCGGATCACATCCCGGTCTTCCTTTGCCGGAATATGTCCCAGCTGTTCGATCAGGTAGCCGGAAAGCGTATCATAATTTTCTGTTTCCAGCTTCAGCCCCAGCTCTTCATTCAGATCCTCAATCAGAATTCCTCCGTCCAGAACATATTCATTTTCACTGACTGCCTCGATCTCAGGAACGACTTCCTCATATTCTTCATTTATATCACCCATGATCTCCTCAACAAGGTCTTCGATTGTCACAATTCCGGAAAAGCCGCCGTACTCATCTACCAGTATGGCCATGTGATGCCGCTCCGCCTGCATGGTGCGGAACAGTTCATCCGCCTCTTTCGTCTCAGGCACAAAAAACGGTTTGTGAAGCATTTCCCGTATGTTTATCTTGTCAAGGCCGGATCTTCTCAGTTCAATCATCACGTCCTTTACGTGAAGCACGCCGATAATATTGTCAATACTCTCTTCGTAGACCGGAATCCTGTTATGTCTTGTCTCAAGAATCTCGTCGATCAGTTCGTCAAACGGTTCTTCGATATCTATCGTTACCACATCACGTCTGGGCACCATAATTTCTCTGGCTGTCCGATCGTCAAAGGCAAACACCGAGTCGATCATTTCACGTTCCTCATCATCAAAGGTGCCGCTTTCATTTCCCATTTTCAGAAGAGCCTTAATCTCCTCCTCTGTCACCGCTTCTTCCTGATCCTCCGTCTTCATTCCCAGAAGTCTGAGCACCAGTTTCGTAGATACGGAAAGCAGTTTGATAAATGGTGAAAGTATAATGGAAACATAGTGAATCGGCATTACTGTCAGCATACAGAACGACTCTGCCTTCTGAAGAGCGATTCTCTTCGGCACAAGCTCACCAAATACCAGATTGAAAAACATCAGGATAAGTGTTACTCCATTGTGAGCGATCTGCTGGCTGTAAGGAATATCAAATCCTCTCAGCCACTGTGCCAGCGCCGGCGATATACCTGCTGCCGCAGATGCAGATGAATAGAAACCTGCAAATGTAATGGCCACCTGAATTGTAGAAAGAAACTTTGTAGAATCATCAAAAAGTTTCTCGATCACCTTTGCCTTTCTGTTGCCTTCCTGTGCAAGACTTCGGATCCGGTTTTTATTCACCGATACAACAGCCATCTCCGCCCCGGCAAAAAAAGCATTCATGAGAGTAAAAAACAATAAAAGCAACAAGTCAAATAAAATTGAGTTCCCCGCAGGGTCTGCGTCCATAAAAAATAACTCCTCCTAAATAAAATATTCAGGAGAAGTATATCATGCACTTAGTTTTTTCGCAATACATGTTCCTCAATAAACTGCGTCATCTGTCCCGCAGGAATTCCAAGCGCAAAAGAAAATTCACTGTACAGAGCATGTTCAAGAAGCATCTGATATTTCCGGTCAACACTGGTAATACTGCCCCTGCGCTTGGTTCTGTTATATGTTGTTTTAAGCACCTTTACCCAGTTTTCCGGACAGTAGTCAGCAATACAGTCTCTATACTCCTGTTCCCTGAGTTTTTCATTTTTTACCTTGAGCACTTCAATGTCTGCTATCCGGTCAATCAGATTTAACGCTTCCTCTCTGCTGACAGGCTTTCTGATATTTGATTCATCATCTGTAGGCACATATGCGCGGTCTCTCTCATCTTCCACCGACTGAAGCGTATAATATTTTTTCTGCCTGTCAGCGAAAGAAAAATCAAGAGTACCAATGTCTTCCACTTTGTACAGCCCTCTGCATTTGTAAACAACCGCATCTCCTCTATTGAGCATCCAATTCCTCCTTTTCCTTACCAAGAACACTCTTCCCACTTCACTGCTGATAGTATAAGTATAGCCAAAGAAAGACCGGTACAACGCTGTAACGGCCTTTTTCTGCGGTCTCACTGAAAATATTTTAACACAATTCGGACTTTAAAGTAAGATATTTTGACAATTTTCGCATATTTTTGTAAACATCTGCCAATTGACATCTATATTTTTTTGTATACTTTTGCATATAAAAGCCACCCCGCAGGACTGGCCTGAATCAATCAAGAGTCGAGCTTCTGCACACACATTCTTCCGGTTTAAACACACTGTCTGCTGCTTTATCCGCCTCTCCGCCCTCCGGCTCCGCCGCTTTCTGCGGACGGAACTCTATATGTCCGTTCGCGGCGTCCATGCCGTCTACTATGGCCAGTGACTCCAGCTGAAATCCCAGATTTCTTATCATTCTCCCTCCTGACTGGAACCCTTTTTCTATGGCAATCCCGATTCCTTCAACTGTCGCTCCCGCAGACTGCACAATTTGAATCAGCCCCTGAAGCGCACATCCGTTGGCCAGGAAGTCATCAATAATCAGAACATGATCCTCTGGAGTCAGAAACTTCTTCGCTACTATTACATGGTTAATACATTTGTGCGTAAAAGATTCCACTTCCGCCACATATACTTCCCCGTCCAGATTAATGCTCTGGGACTTCTTCGCAAACACAACCGGTACATTGAAATGCTGGGCCGCAATACAGGCAATTCCGATCCCCGATGCTTCAATTGTAAGAATCTTATTAATGGGCTTCCCTTCAAATCTCCGTTTAAATTCCGCCCCCATCTCGTTCAGCAGCCCGATATCCATCTGATGGTTTAGAAAGCTGTCCACCTTAAGCACATTTCCTTCTTTTACAACTCCATCTCTCACAATTCGTTCTTCCAGAAAATTCATCTTTCTCCTTCTTCCCGCAGATAAAGAATCTTCTTCATCCGCATTTTATCCTTTCCAACGGATTATAACTTCCGTCTTTTCCTGTAAATCACCTGTACTGCCGCATCCTGCTTTTCAGCAGTTTTCATATCTACTGTTCTTTCTCCTTCTGCGCGTCCTCCTCCGGCTCAAATACAGTGAACACTCTTCTTAACAGATAAGAATTGACCCATGCAATCAGCGATACTCCGAACAGAAACCACAGCGGCACTGCCAGCATCAGCGTCATTGTATTCCATAGCGATGCAATTACGGCCACTACTACAACAGCCACCATCAGAACCGTATACGGAAGTTTTGCAATTGTAAGAATCAGTGCGTTTTTTAATGTGGCAGATATCTTATTCTCATACCGCGCTGTCAGCGGGAACACATATATCGTAACGGACAAAAGCAGAAATCCCACGATCATAAAAATAACTCGAAGCACATCTCCGACTCCTGCTCCCATCATTCCTGCAATTCTGAAATCAAGCCAGCAGAGCACACTGAAAACCGCAATAATCAGCCAAATCACCGTACTCTGTTTAAAATTCTCTTTAAAGGCTTTAAAAAAGCCTCTGAAAATATATCCTTCCTCATTCCGGACAATCTTCAGCATAACCGTGTACAAAGCCGTTGTTGACGCCCCGATTGTCACAATGGGAATCGAGCAGATCACCCACAGCACATTCAGAAACACCATATCGCAGATCTTACTCAAAGCCCGCATGACAACATTGTCCATCAAATTAAATCTCATAGTAATCCTCTCGCTCTTATCTGATACATATTTGTTCCAGTATAGCACAGATAAACAATGAAATGAAGCACAAGTTCGGATTTGTCGAAGTGAACTTCCGGTATTGAAAAAGGAAAA
>DWZZ01000164.1 GCA_019117305.1 Candidatus Mediterraneibacter merdigallinarum
GTCCGTCAAGTGTCATCTGATCGCCTGTGTAAGCGTGGATTGTACACATGATACCGGATTTGATCGGTGCAAGATCGTTCAGAGCCTTAGCCATCGGAGCAAGGCAGTTTGTTGTACAGGATGCTGCGGAAATGATATCGTCATCCTTTGTCAGTGTCTCGTGGTTTACATTGTAAACGATTGTCGGAAGATCATTTCCTGCCGGAGCGGAGATGATAACTTTCTTAGCGCCCGCATTGATGTGTGCCTGAGCTTTTTCTTTCTTTGTATAGAAGCCTGTACACTCAAGAACTACGTCAACACCGATCTGTCCCCACGGAAGGTTATTAGCATCAGCTTCAGCGTAAATTTTGATCTCTTTGCCGTCAACAGTGATGGAATCCTCTCCTGCCTCAACTTTGTCAGCCAGTGCATATTTGCCCTGTGTTGAGTCATATTTCAGTAAGTGAGCCAGCATTTTCGGGGATGTAAGGTCGTTGATTGCCACGATCTCAAATCCTTCTGCTCCAAACATCTGTCTGAAAGCGAGACGTCCGATACGTCCAAATCCATTAATCGCTACTTTTACTGCCATGATTAATTCCTCCTAAAAGTTTATAAAAATTCTTTGGCTGAAGTACAGCCTGGCAATGAACCCCTCACAAATGCACGCACGTATTGCTTAAGATTCATCAACTAGAATAATTGTACTAAAACAGGAACAAAAATTCAAGTGCTAAATGTATTTTTAGCTAAACTTGTCTGAAAATGGGCTTTCTGTTCCTGTATTCCGCATAGTAACGGAATCCGCAGGCTCTGAGTATATCGCCTGCCTTTTCAAAGTCAAATGCTACATGCTCCGGTCTGTGGGCGTCTGCTCCCACTGTAATAATCTCGCCACCCAGTTCCCGGTATCTGCGGATCACATCCGGATGGGGATTGCAGAATCCCAGTCCGTACTTAAAGCCCCCCATATTCATCTCAATCCCTTTTCCCATATGGATCACTTTCTTCAGGATCTCATCGATTTCATCTGAAAATGCCTGATAGGAATACTCCCGGGCCTGCCGCCTTCCATAGCGAACCACATAATCCAGGTGGCCCAGAACATCAAAATCCGACACATGATCCAGATTCTCCAGGGTAGCCTGAAACGCCTCCCGGTATACATCCGCATCACTTCGTCCCTCAAAAATAACGCCGTCATAGGGATCCTGCCCATGAATAAGATGAAGCGAACCAATCACAAAATCAAAAGGATACTTTTCTGTAATTCTCCCATACCTCTCTCCCAGGTGCGGCTGAAGTCCCAGCTCCACGCCAATGCGGACATCCAGTCTGTCCGCATATTCTTTTTTTATCTCTCTGAGAACCTGAAAATACTGATCCAGATCAAACAGGAAGGGATTCGCTCCTGTCACACTGTCCTCCGGATAATCTTCGTCAATATGATCGGTAATACAGACCGCTTCCATCCCTCTCTCCAGAGCTGCGTCCAGCATGGTTCTTACCGGTGCATCGCTGTCGCCGGAAAACTCCGTATGCATATGGAAATCAGCCTTCACATCTGTTTCTGCCGGTTTCATAATATGGTTCCGCCTCCCATCACATATTCCCCGTCATACAGCACCAGAGCCTGACCCGGCGCCACCGCTCTCAGCGGCTCATCAAAATGGCAGATAATTTCATCCTCCCCGGTTCTCTCAGCCGTACACCAGGCTCCTTTATGATTGTATCTCACCTTGGCGAATGCCCGCACCGGAGATGTAATATCCTCCACAGACATAAAATTCAGTCTGCCGGCCCGCACAGTATCCGTCAGGGACTCTTCATAAGTACCGACTACGACTTCATTTGTTTCCGGCCGGATTTCCACAACAAAAGCAGGATACCCCAGGGCAAACCCCAGTCCCTTTCTCTGTCCTACTGTATAGTGAATAATCCCTTTATGGCGGCCAAGAACCTTTCCGTCCGGAGTGATGAAGTTTCCTTTTTCCGCCTTTTTTCCTGTCTCTTTTTCAAGAAATAACGCATAGTTTCCGTCAGGCACAAAGCAGATGTCCTGACTGTCCGGTTTATCTGCCACCTTAAGGCCGATCTCTCCGGCAATCGAACGGATCTCATCTTTTGAATAATCGCCTACAGGCATGAGCGTATGGCTGAGCTGTTCCTGGGTGAGATTATAAAGAGCATAGGTCTGATCTTTTTTCAGAGTGGACGAACGCCGCAGCGCATACCTGCCGTTTTCCAGCTTTTCAATACGGGCATAGTGGCCTGTGGCCAGATAGTCCGCTCCGATAGACAGGCTTTTTCTCAGCAGAGCCTCCCATTTCACATACCGGTTACAGGCAATACAGGGATTAGGTGTATGGCCGCTGTAATACTCCTTTGCAAAATAATCAATCACATTCTTTTGGAACTCTTCCCGGAAATTCATTACATAAAAAGGAATATCCAGAGCAGCCGCAACTCTTCTGGCATCATCTACAGCGCTTAATCCGCAGCAGCCGCCGTTCTCTTCCACGGAACAGACGTCTTCTTCCTGCCAGATCTGCATGGTAACACCAATAACATCATATCCCTGCTTTTTTAACAGATACGCCGCAACGGAGGAATCCACTCCCCCGGACATTCCAATGACCACTCTGCTCATTAGTATTCCTCTTCTTCCTCATCCTCATGTATATCTGACTTCGGTTTTGATAGTCCTTCGATCTTTATGCCATTCTTCTCCGCATAATCCCAGAGCGCCGCGTGAATCGCCTCCTCTGCCAGAAGAGAACAGTGAACCTTAACCGGCGGAAGACCGTCCAGAGCTTCCATAACCGCTTTATTTGTCACCTGCATTGCTTCCTGAATGTTCTTTCCCTTTACCAGTTCTGTAGCCATGCTGCTGGTTGCAACCGCCGCGCCGCAGCCAAACGTCTTAAATTTCACATCCCGGATAATCTGATTTTCATCAATATCCAGATAAATGCGCATAATATCGCCGCACTTTGCATTTCCCACCGTACCTACTCCGCTGGCGTTTTCAATCTCTCCTACATTTCTCGGATGCTGAAAATGATCCATTACTTTTTCTGTATACATAGTTCTCTGTTCCTCCTTTTTACTGATTCTCTTTCTGTTTTTTCACAAAATCCTCATAAAGCGGGGACATATTTCGCAGCTGGTCTACAATTTCTTTTAAACAATCCACTACATAATCTACATCTTCTTTTTCCGTATCCGCGCCGAGAGTCATGCGCAGGGACCCATGGGCAATTTCATGAGGAAGTCCGATGGCGAGCAGCACATGGGACGGATCCAGCGATCCGGATGTACATGCAGAACCGCTTGACGCGCAGACACCTTTCATATCCAGCATAATGAGAAGAGATTCCCCCTCAATAAACTGAAAGCTGAAATTCACATTATTCGGAAGCCGCTTTTTTTTGTCTCCGTTCAACCTGCAGTACGGTATCTCCCGCTCAATACGGCTGATCATATAATCCCTGAGCTCTGTTTCTTTTGCCGTCCGCTCATCCATAGTCCGGAAGGCCAGTTCCACTGCTTTTCCAAGTCCCACAATACCGGGAACATTTTCTGTTCCGGCGCGGCGTTTTCTCTCCTGCGCTCCGCCATGAATAAAAGAGCGGATTTTTACGCCTTTTCTGATATACAGAAATCCAATTCCCTTCGGGCCGTTAAGCTTATGTCCGCTGGCGCTTAACATATCGATTCCGCAGTCATCCACCTGAATGGGGATCTGGCCAAATGCCTGAACCGCGTCTGTGTGGAAGAGCACGCCTTTTCTCCGGGTGATCTCCCCGATCTCCCGGATCGGCTGAATCGTACCGATCTCATTATTTGCAAACATGACCGAAACAAGTATCGTGTCCGGACGGATTGCCGCTTCCACATCTGCCGGGTTCACCAGACCGTTTTCATCCACATCCAGATAGGTTACTTCGTACCCTCTCTTTTCCAGGTACTGGCAGGTATGAAGAACTGCGTGGTGTTCAATTTTACTTGTTATAATATGTTTTCCTTTGCTTTCATAGGCCTCTGCCGCTGCCGTAAGAGCCCAGTTGTCAGACTCGGTGCCGCCGGCAGTAAAATAAATTTCATTATCCTTTGCTCCGAGGGCTTCTGCAATAATCTCCCGCTGTCTTGTAATAACCTCTTTGTTTCCCGCAGCGAATCCGTACACACTGGAAGGGTTGCCGTAATGCTCCGTAAAATAAGGGAGCATGGCCTCCACCACTTCCGGTGATGTCTTCGTTGTCGCTGCATTATCCAGATATATCAGTTTTTCCACTTTTTCTACCTCCTGTATTTTGATCTACAGCCCCCGGACCATACCGGCTTAATTTCTGCATCCGCCGCGGTCTTTTCTGAGCTCTGTGCAGTTTTTCTTCCGGCTTTCTTCCACAAGCTGACTTAACATAATCTCATCCACTGTCCGGTTGATACTTTCATTAATCCGCTGCCAGACGTATTTTGTCACACAACTGTCAGCTGCTTTACAGCTGCCTTCCGGATCCAGCCCCGCACAGTCCACCGGTTCCAGACTTCCTTCCAGAGCACGGAGCACGTCCCCCACCGATATCTCGTCTGCCGGCTTTGCCAGAATATAGCCGCCCGCGGCGCCCCGGATGCTTTTCACCAGCCCGGCCTTTTTCAGCATGGACATAAGCTGTTCCAGATATCTTTCGGAAAGTTCCTGGCGGGAGGAAATACTCATAATTGAAACCGGTGCATCCTTGCTGTACTGTGCAAGATCAATCAGTGCGCGAAGCCCGTATCTTCCTTTTGTCGAAAGTTTCAATCTATCACCCTCTTAAATCGCTGTATTATCCCTAGTATTTTACTAGGATTTACTCATGTAGGATACCATCCTCTGCCTGTTCTGTCAAGAAAGAATCCAACATATCTTAATAAAATCTGTCATATCTTTATAAAAAGTTCTGCCGGAGGAATCTCTTTCATGCCGTCAAAACATACTTTAGTCCGGGGTGCTTTTATTCTGACTGCAGCCGGATTTATCAGCCGCTTTATGGGATTTTTCTTCCGTATATTTTTAAGTCATGCCTTTGGCGAGGAAAATGTAGGACTGTATCAGCTTATTTTTCCCGTCTATGCTCTGTGTCATTCTATAAGTACCGCCGGAATCGAAACCGCTCTTTCCCGTACGGTAGCCCGGAAAATATCTCTCAGCCGACACCGGGAGGCAAAAACAGCCCTTTTCATTGCATTGTTTTTCACAGTCTCTCTCTCCATACTGGAAATTATTCTGATCCAGCAAAATGCAACTTTTATTGCCGGACATTTTCTGGGTGATATCCGATGCAGCGAAATGCTTGTTATTATCTCCTATGCGCTGCCATGCGCTGCCGTTCACTGCTGTATATGCGGCTATTCTTTCGGACTGCAGAAGGCTGAAATTCCGGCCGTCTCTCAGCTGATAGAACAGTCCGTCCGTATTGCTTTTGTAGTGGTAACCTTTTTGCTGATCCGGGAAAGCGGCAGCATCCCTTCTGTCAGCATTGCTGCCGCAGGAATTGTTGCCGGAGAATTTTTCTCTCTTCTGTATTCCTGGCGGGTTTTGGCAAAATTAATCCGTCGTCCTGCCGGTTTATCTTTTTCAGCTCTGAAAGGACCTGCCGGAGAACTATTCCGTCTGTCTCTGCCACTGACAGCCAACCGGACTGCAGTCACCCTGCTGCAGAGCGTAGAAGCCGCTTCTATCCCTGCTTCCCTTAAACTTTACGGGATGAGCACGCCGGAGGCCTTAAGCACTTACGGCGTACTGACCGGTATGGCACTGCCCTGTATTCTTTTTCCCTCTGCTATTACCAGTTCTGTGGGAACAGTTCTAATGCCTGCTGTCACAAAAGCCCAGGCAGACGGGAATTCATCCGGCACTGCAGCTCTTATCAGGAAAGCTGCCGGGAGCTGCTTTCTTCTTGGTATTGGCTGCTGCCTGTTCTTTCTGTTTACCGGCCCGTATCTCGGGAACCTGTTGTTTCACAGTCCTGCCGCAGGAAAATTTATCCTGACGCTGGCCTGGATCTGCCCGTTTCTCTATACAAATACCGCATTGATCAGTTCCATTAACGGCCTCGGAAAAACCGGCTCCACCTTCCTGATTAACACGCTGAGTCTGGGCATACGGATTGCCAGTGTATTTCTGGTTATCCCCAGATATGGAATTGTCGGATATCTCTGGGGTCTTCTTGCAAGTCAGGGAGTCGTGACCGTCCTTGCGCTTTGTATTCTGTTTATCCTGGGGAAAAAGAACGGATCCTCTTCCATAGAAGACTGATTTCACGCTGATTTCACCAGAACCATATGATAAAATACAGCTTCTGTCTTAAAGTGTGGAAATAAATGCACGAACAAGCAGCGGATTTACATAAATTTCAAGAATAAGTCCTACTGCCATCATAAAAGAAATGAAAATGGTTTTCTGCCGGTTCCACTGGCTGCCGGGATAGATGTAGGCATACCAGAGCAAAACCAGATAGGCAGGAATATAGAATATAAACTGAGGAAGCATTCCTGTGATACACAGAATGCTTCCTTTGATTCCCATATCGATTACTGCCAGAGAGATCAGAATGCCGCCGGATATGCCCGTCCAGACAAGAAACAGAACCGCAGCTGCTTTTCTCGCCTTTGTGAGCGCCAGACCTGACAGTACAAGAAAGGGAATTACTCTGACCCGTATCAGATACCACAGGTATTCTCCTGCCACAATATCCACAGACTGATACTGCTCCAGAAAATATGTACTGAATATACCCGGTTCCCCCATATATTTTACGGCGAAAAAATTAACATATATAATTCCAATCAAAAATCCGGGCATAAAGAAAGCCAAAAGCTGCTTTCTTGTATGAAATATCTTCATGGAAACGCCTCCTGAAAGAAAGTTCTGACATGGTTCCTCCCCTGACAGATATTTCATTATATGCCGGACAGCCTGATTTATTCGTTTCTTCCGTACTTTGCATCGTAGGCCAGAAGCGAGGAAACTGTTTTCGCATCCTCGATTTCTCCTGAAAAAATCTTTTCTTTCAGTTCTTCAAGCGAATACGCCTTCAGATCGATAAACTCGTCATCATCCAGATGCTGTTTTGACGGGACCAGATTACGGGCTACAAACACCTGTATTTTTTCATTACAGAATGCAACGGTAGTCCGGAGGTTAATCAGCCATTCCAGTTCATCACAGCGATATCCTGTTTCTTCCTCCAGCTCTCTGGCCGCACAGACAATTCCCGGCTCATCCTCTGCGTCTAACGCACCGGCCGGAATCTCAAGTGTATATCGCTCCAATGCATTTCTGTACTGTCTGACCATAAGTATTCGCCCGTCATCACACACAGGAACTACAGCTGCCGCTCCCTTGTGACTGATGAAATCCCAGACCACTGTGTGGTCTCCGTTAATCTCCATAGTATCCTGATAAAAATCCAGTATTACTCCTTTAAACTTAAGCTCTCTCTTCAGCCGCCGTATCTCATCGCTCATCTTTCATACCTCCTGTCTGTAAAAGAAAGCCCTCGTCTTTCGACAAGGGCTGCATCTTTTCTAATTTGTTATGATTTCAGTTATTTCGCATAATCCGTTACACGTGATTCACGGATTACATTCACCTTAATTTGTCCGGGATATTCCAGCTCAAACTCAATCTGTTTTGCAATATCCCTGGCCATAAGCACCATATCATCATCAGATACCTGCTCCGGAACTACCATAACACGAATCTCTCTTCCTGCCTGAACGGCAAAAGACTTCTCCACACCTTTAAACTGGTTGGTAATATCTTCTAACTGTTTCAATCTGTTTGTATATGTTTCGATGGTTTCTCTTCTTGCTCCCGGTCTTGCCGCGGAAATTGTATCCGCAGCCTGCACTACACATGCAATCAATGTCTGAGGTTCTACATCTCCATGATGCGCCTCTACAGCATTTATAACTGTAGCGGATTCTTTATACTTTCTGCACAGATCCACACCGATCTGAATATGTGATCCTTCTACATCATGATCTATGGATTTTCCTATATCATGCAGAAGCCCGGCACGTTTTGCAATACGTACATCTAATCCGATTTCCCCTGCCAGAAGTCCGGCAAGCTGTGCCACCTCTATGGAATGTTTCAGGGCATTCTGTCCATAACTTGTTCTGAACTTCATACGCCCGAGAAGACGAATCAGCTCCGGATGGATTCCCGTCACACCAACTTCCAGTGCAGCCGCCTCTCCTTCCTCTCTGATCATTGTATCGACTTCTTTCTGAGCCTTTTCCACCATCTCTTCAATTCTTGCGGGATGAATTCTGCCATCCACAATCAGCCTTTCAAGGGCTATCCTTGCCACTTCCCGGCGAATCGGATCAAATCCTGACAATACAACCGCTTCCGGTGTATCATCTATAATCAGTTCCACACCAGTAAGTGTCTCAAGTGTCCGGATATTTCTTCCTTCACGTCCGATAATACGTCCTTTCATTTCATCACTGGGAAGCTGGACAACAGAAATCGTTGTCTCAGCCACATGGTCAGCGGCACATCTCTGAATTGCATTAACGACATATTCTTTTGCTTTCTTGTCTGCTTCTTCCTTTGCCTGCGCCTCCAGTTCTCTGACCATCCTGGCAGTGTCATGCTTGACATCTTCTTCAACAGTTTTTAACAGATACTCTTTTGCCTGTTCGGAGGTAAGTCCTGAGATTCGTTCCAGTTCCTGTACCCGTTTCTGACTCAGTTCTTCTACCTTGACTTCACGCTGACGCAGCTGCTCTTCTTTCGACGTGAGTTTTGATTCACGATGTTCAAGAGCATCTGACCGCTTATCCACTGCTTCTTCCTTTGCCAGCACACGCTTTTCATAGCGCTGCAGCTCTGCTCTTCTCTCTTTGGTTTCCTTTTCAAGATCATTTTTGGTCCTGATAGATTCCTCTTTGACTTCCAAGAGAGCTTCCTTTTTCGTTGTCTCTGCAGTTTTCACAGCATCGTCGATTATTTCTCTTGCTCTGGTCTCCGCATTCCCGATCTTACTCTCCGCATTCTTTTTCAGATTGGAGACAGTCACGAGATGAGAAATAATACCGACTATCACAGCGAGGGCCACGGCAATTATTATACATAAGCCTAGATTCATTGCACAGGAGCACCTCCTTATTCAGTTTTCATTGTACATTTTATCAAAATACAACAGTTAAATTTTATACTGTTTTCACAACAATGTCAAGCACGGTCACTATAATTTTGTATCACTTGACGGACTGTTTCATAATAGAATCCTTTTCGCGCCAGATATCCATATATTTTCTGCCGTTCCCGCTCATCTGCCGTTTCCGGATCAAATTTCTTTTTTCTCAGAATATTGCGGATGGCGGCCTCCTCGCCGCCCTCTTCGCCGCAGATTTCAAACGCTCTGTCAATCAACTCCGCAGATATGCCTTTCTGTTGCAGAGCGGCTCTGATCTCCTTTCTGCTCTTTGTTCCCTGCCGGCTCCTGACAAAATTTTCAGCATAACGTCCGTCATCCAGATATCCGAAATCCTTTACATAGTCGACAGCTTTCTCAATCACATCCTGGGGATAAAGCCCCTGCTTCAGTTTCTCACGAAGCGCAGACTCCGTCCTGTCCATATCGCTTAAAAGGTGCATAGCGCGCAGTTTTGCCCTCTTGAGCACCACCTCCGAACGAATCTTATCTGCCATATCTACGGATAATTCCCCGCCGCTTCGGATCCCGTAACGGGAAAGTTCGCCCTTGTACAGTACAAAGGCGAAA
>DWZZ01000165.1 GCA_019117305.1 Candidatus Mediterraneibacter merdigallinarum
GGAGCTGTCCGAACGGAACGTGAGTTTCCATTGAAAATCCTGTTTCTAGCCTGTGCTCAGGGTTTTAAGTTTTAATTATTACGCGGAACGGAGCTGAAATTTCCCGCAGCCGCTATCCGAAAACGTTTTATTCTCACTTTGTATTCTGACATTTTCGGACTCCTTTCAATCGCATGTCGCAGATAAATTCAAATTTTCAACCAAAACTTGCCGTTACCCTGCAGACATGGTAGAATATCTTTCATATGGATTAAGGAGTGTGAAAATAAAGTGAAGACATTACTGGAACTGATTACGATAGAGATGGAGACAGCGTTTGAGAAGGCCGGATATGACAGAGAACTGGCCAGGGTTACGCTGTCCAACCGGCCGGACCTGTGCGAGTACCAGTGCAACGGGGCTATGGCGGGAGCTAAGAAATATAGGAAAGCGCCGTTTATGATTGCGGAGGATGTTGCCGCGC
This sequence comes from Candidatus Mediterraneibacter merdigallinarum, assembly GCA_019117305.1. GTDB lineage: Bacteria > Bacillota > Clostridia > Lachnospirales > Lachnospiraceae > Mediterraneibacter > Mediterraneibacter merdigallinarum. The sequence continues at coordinate 464 of DWZZ01000165.1, forward strand.
AGATGAAGAACTGCGGCTGCTTTGCCTCTGTGGATGTAGTGAAGCCGGGATTTATCAATCTGAAGCTTTCTCCGGACTATGTGGCTGCGTACCTGAATGAAATGGCCGGGGATGAGAAGCTGGGAGTGAACGAGGAAGAGAATCCCAGAACCATTATTATTGACTATGGCGGACCGAATGTGGCAAAGCCGCTGCATGTGGGACATCTCAGATCAGCCATTATCGGAGAAAGTGTCAAACGGATTGCGCGGTATAAGGGAAATAAAGTGATCGGTGATATTCATCTGGGCGACTGGGGCTACCAGATGGGCCTGATTATTACAGAGCTTAAGAAAAGACAGCCGGATCTTCCGTATTTTGATGAGAATTTTGAAGGAGAATATCCGGAGGAAGCGCCCTTTACCATCGGGGAACTGGAGGAGATTTATCCGACGGCCAGCGCATACGCGAAAGAGCACGAAGATTACAGGGAAAAAGCATTGCATGCTACCTATCTTCTGCAGAATGGAGACCGGGGATGCAGAGCGATCTGGAAACATATTATGGCAGTATCCGTCGCGGATCTGAAGAAGAACTATGAAAAGCTGAATGTGCATTTTGACCTCTGGAAAGGGGAGGCGGATGCCCAGAAGTTTATTCCGGATATGGTGCAGATGCTGAAGGACAAAGGCTTTGCCCGTTATGACGAGGGCGCTCTTGTGGTAGATGTACAGGAAGAGTCGGACAATAAGGAAGTGCCGCCCTGTATGATTCTGAAATCAGACGGCGCAGCTCTCTACGATACGACAGATCTTGCCACTCTGGTGGACCGGGAGGAAGAGTTCCACCCGGATCAGGTAATCTATGTGGTAGACAAGAGACAGGAGCTGCATTTTATCCAGGTGTTCCGCTGCGCGAAGAAAACAGGAATTGTACGGCCGGAGACAGATCTTGAATTCCTGGGCTTTGGTACGATGAACGGAAAAGACGGCAAGCCGTTTAAAACAAGAGAAGGCGGTGTGATGCGCCTGGAAAATCTGATCCGTGAGATTGAGGATGAGATGTATAAAAAGATTATGGACAACCGTACAGTAGAAGAGTCTGAGGCGAGAAAGACGGCGCAGACTGTCGGACTGGCTGCGATCAAGTACGGGGATCTGTCCAACCAGGCTTCCAAAGATTATATCTTTGATGTGGACAGATTTACATCCTTTGAAGGAAATACCGGACCGTATATTTTGTACACAATTGTAAGGATCAAGTCCATTCTCGGTAAATATGAGGAAATGGGCGGCGATCTCTCTGATCTGAAGATCCTCTCTCCGGAAGGAGAATATGAGAAGGCACTTATGCTTCAGGTTCTCAAATACAATGATGTGATTAATACAGTGTATGAGGAGACGGCGCCGCATAAACTCTGTGCGTATATTTACGATCTGGCCAATGAGTTTAATAAGTTTTACCATGAGACAAAGATTCTGGCAGAGGAGGATGCTGTTCGAAGAAGCGGATACATTTCTCTTCTTGTACTGACAAAGAAAGTGCTGGAGTCCTGTATTGATCTGCTGGGATTTGAAGCTCCGGAACGGATGTAAAAACTGCAGGAAGAGCCGGGACGGACGATGGAAAGGAAGTAGATAGAATATGACGGAAAAACTCTTTTACAGCGACAGCCATCTGAAAGAATTTACGGCAGAAGTTGTATCCTGTGAGAAACGGGACGGGCATTATGAAGTGGAACTGGACCGGACGGCTTTTTTCCCTGAGGGAGGCGGTCAGTATGCGGATACCGGAACGCTGGATGAAATGCAGGTGTGTGACGTACAGGAGAAAGACGGCCGCATTTTCCATATAATGGAGGATAAAAGTGAACAGATTCCGGAATATTTTACGGTCGGGCGGAGCGTGTCAGGCCGGATTAACTGGGAAGAGCGGTTCATGAAAATGCAGCAGCATACAGGCGAACATATCGTGTCCGGCCTGGTGCATGCCCGCTTTGGATATAATAATGTGGGATTTCATCTGGGCAGTGAAGACTGTACCATGGATTTCAACGGCATTATTACAAAGGAAGAACTTCAGGAGATTGAGCGGGAGGCTAACCGGGCGGTCTGGAAAAACCTTCCTGCAGAGGTTCTCTATCCCACAGAAGAAGAGCTTGCTTCTATGGAATACCGGAGCAAAATCGAGATAGAAGGCCAGGTGCGGATTGTGGTTATACCGGGATATGATGTGTGCGCCTGCTGTGCGCCTCATGTGAAATATACCGGAGAAATCGGACTGATCAAGCTGACCGGCGTGCAGAAGTATAAAGGAGGCGTGCGGGTGACCATGCTCTGCGGTGTACGCGCGCTTCTGGACTACGAAGCAAAGCAGAGGGAGACTCAGTCTGTATCCGCCATGCTCTGTGCCAGAGAAAATGAAATTGCAGAGGCTGTAGAGCATCTGAGGCAGGAATGCGGAGAACTGAAGCAGGAAATAAGCGAAAAGGAAAAGAAACTGATTCAGTACAGAGCAGATATGATTCCCGCGGAAGAGCAGGTGGTCTGCATTTTTACAGACGAGTTCGCGGGGGAATCCATGCGGCACCTGATGAACCGGGTTCTTGAAAAGGACCGGGTTCTCTGCGCGGTATTTTCGGGCGGCGACCGGGACGGTTACCGCTATGTCATAGGCAGCAGGGAGATGGATGTGCGTTCTCTGGCGGGAGAATTTAACCATGCTTTCGATGGGCGGGGAGGCGGAAGACCGGAAATGGTGCAGGGAACAGTACGTGGCACAGAGGACGAGATGAGGAAGTGGATTTTGCAGAAAGCGGGGAATAACAGCCATGAATCAAATTCATAGAAAAAGTCCGTTCTGGACTATTGCAGCGCCGATTCTGATTTATATGGGCGTCCGGCTGCTTGTGGAGGTTGTCGCCATACTTATCCTTTCGTTTCCGTATATGATGGATGCGTACGGACAGCTTATAGAGCAGCAGACGCTGACAATGGATGAGATGACGCAGCAGTACTGGACTCTGATGGAGCCGGCTATGGAACAGGTTCTCCGGTATTCGACGGTGATCGCCGGAGTGGCTGCGCTGGTTACAATACCGGTCAATGCGATTTTCTTTTCCAGGGACAGAAAGCTGGAGAAAGTCTGCGGTATGGAAACTCCGGAAAAAGCTCCTCTGAAAAAATACGGGACAGTTGTAGTTTTTGGCCTGGCTGTCAGCATAGCGGCCACATGCTTTGCCGCCATGGTGCAGCTGGCGTTTTATAACGGACAGTCACAGAGTTCGTCGTTGACTGTCTACTCTCCCCCGTTTCCGGTACAGCTTCTGGTGTTGGGGATTATAGTTCCGATTGCGGAAGAGCTGATGTTCCGCGGAGTACTGTTCCGGCGTTTTATGGAAAATCGAAGTTTCTGGTATGCGGCGCTGTGGTCTTCCCTGTTTTTTGTTTTAATGCATCAGGACGGGGCGCAGATGGTTTATGCGCTGCTGCTGGGGATTTTTCTCTGCTATGTATATGAGAAATTCGGATCTTTGAAAGCGCCGGCGGTTCTTCATGTGATTGCCAACTGCAGTTCACTGATCTATACGGAAACCGGGGTGTTCAGATGGATTGGACAAGCTCCGCTCAGAATGGCGGGAGCGGTCATTATAGGAGCGTTTATCTGCTCCGTAATGTATGTAATGATTCAGAGAACCGGAGGACCTGTGCAGAAAGAAAATAAATCAGAGACAGGGAATCCCGGAGATATGTTTTAATAAAAAAACAATTTTAAATTGTGTGCGGCAGGAGATGAATCCTGCCGTATTTTTTTGCGCTTATATATAATAAAAATACAAAAAAACAAAGAAAATCAGCAATTATAAAATAAATTCCTATTGTTTGTCACAACAGTAAATTATCAGATAAATTTATATAAATAAATTAATTATCGAATTATCTGACAATATAACAATTTTTCTTGTTTACAAACGGGTAAAAATCATGTATAGTCGAAAAAGACAAAATAAAATAGAAAGGACAGGGATTATGAGGAAAGAAATTGACAGCCAGCAGGGACTGTACCGGGAAAGCTTTGAACATGATAACTGCGGAATCGGTGCAATTGTAAATATTAAAGGCGTAAAAAGTCATGATACTGTTGCGGGCGCCCTCCGGATTGTAGAGCACCTGGAACACAGAGCAGGAAAGGATGCAGAAGGAAAAACCGGAGACGGAGTCGGTATTCTTCTGCAGGTTTCTCACAGATTCTTCAGCAAAGTCTGTAAGCCTCTCGGTATTACTCTGGGCGGTGAGAGAGATTATGGTGTGGGAATGTTCTTTCTTCCCCAGGATGAGCTGAAAAGAAATCAGGCAAAAAATATTTTTGAAGTAATTGTAAAAAAAGAAGGACTGAATTTCCTGGGCTGGCGTGAAGTGCCGATTCATCCGGAAATACTGGGAAAAACTGCTGTAGACTGCATGCCGTGCATTATGCAGGCGTTCATTGAGCGGCCGAAGAAAGTGGAAAAAGGTCTGGATTTTGACCGCAGACTGTATGTTGTCCGCCGCGTATTTGAGCAGAGCAGCGATGATACTTATGTGGTATCCCTGTCCAGCCGTACAATTGTTTATAAAGGAATGTTCCTTGTAGGACAGCTTCGTCAGTTTTTCGGTGATCTTCAGGATAAGGACTATGAGTCTGCTATTGCAATGGTTCACTCGAGATTCAGTACAAATACAGCGCCAAGCTGGCAGAGAGCCCATCCGAACCGTTTTATTGTGCACAACGGAGAAATTAATACAATCCGGGGAAATGCGGATAAAATGAGAGCCAGAGAAGAGACGATGGAGTCCGGCTGCCTGAAAGGAGAACTGCATAAAGTTCTTCCTGCAATTAATACATCCGGTTCCGATTCCGCTATGCTGGACAATGCGTTGGAGTTTATGGTAATGAGCGGTATGGAACTGCCCCTTGCGGTAATGATTGCCATTCCGGAGCCCTGGGTAAATAACAGGAGCATGTCTCAGAATAAGAGAGACTTTTATCAGTACTATGCAACTATGATGGAGCCCTGGGACGGACCGGCTTCTATTCTGTTCTCTGACGGAGATGTGATGGGTGCGGTGCTTGACCGGAACGGTCTTCGGCCTTCCAGATATTATATTACAGATGATGACAACCTGATTCTTTCTTCAGAGGTGGGTGTGCTGGATATTGAACCATCCAAGATCCTTGTAAAAGAGAGGCTTCATCCGGGCAAAATGCTTCTCGTAGATACTGTGGCAGGAAGAGTAATTGACGACGAAGAACTGAAAGAGAAGTATGCAAACGAAGAGCCATACGGAGAGTGGCTTGACAGAAATCTGATCCATCTGAAAGATCTGAAAATACCGAACAAAGATATACCGAGGTATTCCAAAGAAGAATGTACACGGCTTCAGAAAGCGTTTGGCTACACATATGAAGATGTAAAAACATCTATTCTTACCATGGCGCAGAATGGAAGCGAAGGAATCGGCGCAATGGGAATCGATGTGCCGCTTTCTGTTCTTTCTCAGAAACATCAGCCGCTGTTCGGATACTTCAAACAGCTGTTCGCTCAGGTTACAAACCCGCCGATTGACGCAATCCGCGAGGAGATTGTAACTTCTACGGCGATCTATGTAGGAAGAGATGGTAATCTGCTGGAGAAAAAAGAAGAGAACTGCAAGATGCTCCGGGTGGATAATCCGATCCTCACCAATACGGATCTGTTAAAGATCAAGGAAATGAATGTGGAAGGTTTCAAAGTTGCCGAGATTCCGATCACATACTATAAAAACACAAGTCTGGAAAAGGCAATAGAATATGTATTTATTGAGGCAGACCGTGCTATCAGAGAAGGAGCCAATATCCTGATTCTGACTGACCGGGATGTAGATGAATACCATGTGGCGATCCCGTCTCTGCTGGCTGTATCCGGCCTGCAGCAGCATCTGGTCCGCACTAAGAAGAGAACTTCTGTGGCTATGATTCTGGAAAGCGGCGAGCCCAGAGAAGTACATCATTTTGCTACACTGCTGGGATACGGAGCCTGTGCAATCAATCCGTATCTTGCCCACGAGTCCATCCGTCAGCTGATCGAATCCAGACTCCTTCACAAGGATTATTATGCGGCGGTAAATGACTACAACAACGCAATTATTCATGGAATTATCAAGATTGCATCCAAAATGGGTATTTCTACGATTCAGTCTTACCAGGGTGCGAAGATTTTTGAGGCAATCGGACTGAAACAGGATTTCATTAACCGGTATTTCACCGATACGGTAAGCCGCGTAGGCGGTATCGGAATTGAGGAGATCGCGGAAGACTATACAGCCTTCCACTCGAAAGCATTCGATCCCCTGGGATTGGGTGTTGATATGACTCTGGACAGCGAGGGAAGACATAAATATAAGAGCGGCGGAGAGGAGCATCTGTACAATCCTCAGACTATTCATATGCTTCAGCAGTCCACCAGACGGGGCGATTATGAGATGTTCAAGCAATATACAAAGATGGTGGACGAAGAAGGAGAGAAGGTTAATTTAAGAGGTCAGCTTGACTTTAACTATCCGAAGAAAGGAGTTCCTGTTGAAGAAGTGGAAAGTGTGGACTCCATTGTTACCCGGTTTAAGACCGGCGCTATGTCCTAC
>DWZZ01000166.1 GCA_019117305.1 Candidatus Mediterraneibacter merdigallinarum
AGAAACAGCGCCTGAAAGGCGTTTTTTCTCCAGCGGGACAGAAGCAGGACGAGAAATGTTATGAGAAGTACTGTGCCGGCCTGGATCAATGCTGCCAGGAACAGAAAGAGCAGAATCGGCATATTGAGGGCAAAATGGCTGTATTGAGGTATGTTCTGTATTCCCGCCTGCAGTTCCCCCATGGGATAGATTTTTGAAATGGATATCCAGCGGAAGATCCAGGGAAAAAGAGTGATTCCGATGCACACAAAACTGCAGACCAGATATTTGCTCCGGAGTACTTTCCTGCGGCCGCAGCGGGTGGCAGAAAGCAGTGCCCACATTCCTCTGCTGTCCTCCAGCGCCATTACATCTGAGAAGGAGAAGCAGATACAGAGGACAAGAAGGAGCAGATCGGTCAGAAGACTGTCGTCTATGCTGCCCAGAAGGTAAAGATACCCGGTATCATAGACAAAGACGCCGCCGTTTTCCAGAATCTTTTCATATTGAGCCAGGACTCTCTGAAAGGCAGGATAGAAAGACATTTCGCTTTCCCAGGGCAGTTTCATACTTTCACCGGTACTTTCGCTGATCGCGCCGTCTGCTGTCATACGGTCAATTTTTTTAATCTGTGCGGATGCCTCATCAAAGCGTGCCTGTTCGGAAGCAATAAGCGCCTCTTTTTCTTCGTTCAGTTCTCCTTCTAAAGATTTCATCAGTGTCTGATAGTATTCTTCTCCTGCTGACGGGACATATTTCCTTCCCAGATCCGTCCATCCGATAATGAATACAAATGCTGCTGCAACAAACAGGATGCGGTTTACAAAAAGCAGTTTGTAACTTTCATGGCACAGCAGGCTGCTGTGAGGGCGGAAGGGCATACGAAAGGAAAAAATTTCCCGGCGCAGGGTCAGATGTCTTCCACGGGCGAACAGTACGAAAGTGAGCGACAGACCTGCTGCGAGAAAGAGTGCCAGCGCAGTCAGAGAGCAGGCAGGGCGGCTGACCGGATATCCCAGAATATTCAGATTTAAATAGTTCCCCCATATCTGATCCGTCCGGAGCAGCCCGAAAAAAGAAAGATATTTTAACAGATTCCATCCGGAATAAGAGGGAATCTGTGTGTAGAAAATCCAGTTTACTGTAAGAAAGCCGATTCCTGCCAGCTGGGGTGAGAAGCTGCGAGAGGCGAAAATGGCGAAGGCGGACAGCAGCAGTCCGAAGCAGAAAACTGTAATAGCTTTTCCGGCTGTTGATGCCAGAAGAAAAGTACTTATGGAAACCGGCACACTGCTTTCCGTATAAGAGGCCACTGACTGGAGCGCTGCGGTCAGGTCTCCGGCTCCCGCGGCTGATATGCCGAACAGCAGCCCGGTGCCAAAGAGCAGAAACGTGAGGGTGGTACAGTGGAGGAAAAGCGCGGCAATGCGGGCCGCCATATCCACGGCCACACCCCGCCTCGAAGCTCTTGTAACCGCAAAAAGTTCCTTTTCCTTTTCTTCCGCGATCAGCTGTCCCACAAAGAGAAATACCGAAAGAAGCAGAAGAAGATCCGAAACAGGATTTTCCAGTGCCATGGTGATCCCTTTTGCGGGAAACCAGCGGATATTTTCCCCGGTCATGCCGCTGTGGTCCTCCGCACTTTTCCTGATATTCCGGCTGGTGAAGGATTCTTCTGATCCGCCGGACTGAAAGATTGAGATACCGCTTAAGCGGGAACTGTTCTCCTGTACCGTCCGGATATAATCGTCATAACGGGATACAACGCTGATTTCTTCATACAGCTGATCTGCCAGTGCCTGTTCTTCCTCCAGAGAATGGGTGTAGGTAAGATAATTCCCGGTCCGGTAAATTTCGTAATACTTTTCATAGATTACGGAACTGCTGTTCATACGCTGCCTGGCAAGTGCGTTCCCTGCCTCGGTCCCCTGAGCGAAAAGATTCCGGACTTCTTCCACCAGGGCAATGCCGTCGGTCTGTTCCTTCAGCCCCTGGATATAATCCAGCTTTTCCGGCTCTGTCATTCCGGAGATGTCCCGGCATACAGCCCGGTAAGCTGAAAGAGGAGGCTCTCCCTGGACAGGCCGGTTCAGGTACCACAGAAAAAACAGATTCAGGAAGATGAGAAGAGCCATAAGGCCGGGGAAGCTTTTCCTTCCCCAGACTTTTTTCAGCTCAGACCGGATAAGACAAATCATATGCGGCCTCCTTTCCGGCAGCTCTTTTTTTGAATACCTGTAAATATACCTGTTCCAGATTTTCTGCCTGATTCCATTTCCGGCAGAGATCAGGGACTGTGCCCTGATCTACGATACTGCCTTCTCTGAGAAGGATGATTTCTCCGGCTGCAGATTCAATATCGGATACCACATGGGTTGAAACAAGAATGATTCTGTCCCCGGACATATTTTTTATCGTTTCCCGGATTCTGACCCTTTCTCTGGGGTCCGTTCCTGAGGTAGGTTCATCCAGGATGATCAGACGGGGATTTCCAAGAATGGCCTGGGCGACAAGAATTCTCTGCTTCATGCCGCCGGAATATGTTCCGATCAGCCGGCCGGCTTCGTCTGCCATATTTACACAGGACAGGACGCGGTGTATTTCTTCTTTTTGTTTCTTTTTCGGAATGCCTTTGAGGGCGGCCATATAGGAGAGAAAGCGAAGACCGGTAAAATTGTCGTAAAGGCCCTGCTGCTGGGGCGCGTAGCCCAGCAGACTCCGGTATGCGGCGCCCATTTTCAGGATCTCTGTTCCATCCCAGAAAATCTGCCCCGAAGTGGGAGCCAGATTCCCTGTGATAAGGCTCATCAGCGTGGACTTGCCTGCGCCATTCGGGCCGAGAAGGCCATACACGCCTTCTTTTAATGTAAGAGAGACCTGATCCAGAGCCTTTTTCCTTCCGTATTGTTTCGTTATTTTATTTAATTCCAGCATTTCAGATTCCCTCCCGGATCATTTTTACAGGTGTGTAGTCCGGCACGCTGTTCAGCAGGTCTTCCAGTCTGATCAGCCCGTACTGGTAGCGGGAAATTTCATAGGAGCCGTCCCCGTTGTCAGTATATTCATAATCATAGATTACCAGCGCGTGGCCGCCGGCTTCTGCCATCAGATCCAGCGGCCATCCAAGTGCCTCGTTGGTCAGG
>DWZZ01000013.1 GCA_019117305.1 Candidatus Mediterraneibacter merdigallinarum
AATCCTCCATATACTAAGAGCGTAACATAAAGAAACGGAAGCAGATGTATCGTAACCGGCTGCATTCAAAGCGGCAGATTACATACAGACGCAGCCGGAAGAATATGTTACAGAACACAGAAAAAGTAACAGTACTGTTACAAAGTTGCAGAAGGAGGAAAAAGATCATGGCAAGTCGTTCATCCAACAGAGCAGCAGTGCCGGAGGCAAAAGGCGCTCTGGACAAATTCAAGTACGAGGTTGCAAATGAGCTCGGTGTACCGCTGACTGACGGTTACAACGGAGACCTTACGTCCAAGCAGAACGGATCTGTAGGTGGATATATGGTCAAGAAAATGATCGAACAGCAGGAAAAACAGATGGCAGGCAAATAACCATTGTCTGACAGAAAATGAGAGAAAAGCACTCGGGATTGACCTGAGTGCTTTTTTCTGCTAAAATTCAGCATAGTTATAGTAAAAGGAGTGTCGCCATATGAGAGTAATCGCCGGAAGTGCCAGAAGCCTGCGGTTAAAGACCCTGGACGGCATGGAGACAAGACCTACCACCGACCGGATAAAAGAAACGCTTTTTAATATTATCGGACCGTCTGTATACGACAGTGTTTTTCTCGATCTTTTCAGCGGAAGCGGCGGAATCGGAATTGAAGCCTTAAGCAGGGGAGCAAAAGAAGCTTTCTTTGTGGAAAAAAATCCCAGAGCTATGTCCTGCATCAAAGAAAACCTGAAATTCACACGCCTGGAAACCAGGGCTGTTACGATTACCAGAGATGTGATGGATGCACTGTACAGACTGGAAGGAGAAAAAGTATTTGATATCATTTTCATGGATCCTCCTTATGACAGAGACTATGAAAAGAACGTGCTCATATATCTGGCAGAATCCGGGCTTATATATGAAGATACGATGATCATTGTCGAGGCATCGAAAGATACGGATTTTTCCTATGTAAATGAACTGGGACTGCACGTCTTCCGAGAAAAAGTATATAAGACAAATAAACATGTCTTTATTGAGAAGGCAGGGAAGGAAGAAATATGTTAAGAGCAATCTATCCGGGAAGCTTTGACCCGGTTACGTACGGGCACTGTGATATTATACAGAGATCCTGCAAAATCGTAGATGAATTAATCGTCGGAGTGCTGAATAATAAAGCGAAAATGCCGTTGTTTTCTGTAGAAGAACGTGTTAAAATGTTAAAGGAAGTGACGGGAAGTCTGCCAAATGTCAGAATTGTGCCGTTCGACGGCCTGCTCGTTGATTTTGCATTCCGCATGGATGCCCGGCTGATCATCAGAGGACTGAGAGCGATCACAGATTTTGAATATGAACTTCAGATGTCACAGACGAATCACAAACTGGAACCAAAGGTTGAAACCATGTTTTTAACTACAAGTATACAATATTCGTATTTGAGTTCCACCACAGTAAGAGAAATTGCCGCTTTTGGGGGAGATTTGTCACAGTTTGTGCCGGAAGCGGTCGCTGTGGAACTTAAGAAAAAGATGAATACAAAAGGAGAGTGTAATCATGAGCAGCCGCATTGAACAGATTATTGATGAGATCGAAGAGTACATCGACAGGGATTGTAAATATCAGCCGCTGTCTACGACTAAGATTGTTGTTAATAAGGAGCATCTGGAGGAACTGCTGAGAGAACTCCGTCTGAAGACTCCGGAAGAAATCAAGAGATATCAGAAGATTATTGCAAACCGGGACGCCATTCTTGCCGACGCGAAGGCAAAGGCGGATTCCATGATTGAGGAGGCTCAGGTACAGACAACAGAGCTTGTCAGTGAGCATGAGATTATGCAGCAGGCTTATGCCCAGGCCAATGAGATCGTAACTCAGGCTACCGCTCAGGCGCAGGAAATAATCGACAACGCTACGTCTGACGCAAATGCCATTCGCATCGGAGCAATTCAGTACACAGATGATCTTCTTGCAAATGCCGAGAGTATTATCGGACATACACTGGACAGTTATACAACAAAATATGACGGTCTGATCAATTCTCTTCAGGAGTGCTATGATACTGTACGTTCCAATCGTGCAGAGCTGGATATCCCGGAAGATGATGACTTTTCTTCATCAGAGGATGAAAATTTCTAGAAAACAGGCTGCAAAAAATTCAGATAAAAAACTGCCAGAAGACTGGCTGCCCCTGCGGCAGCCAGTTTTTGTATAATATAGTGAGATATTTTCAGACCGGTATCCTGTATCATACATTGTGTCTGCGCCACAGAGCACAGTCCGCCGAAAGATGTAAGCGCCATAATCAGAGCCCAGGACAGAGACAGCTGCACATCAAGACTGTCTATGATAAGAATTCCGTTCGTCACTTCCAGGACGGCTGCCAGTGTTGTAAAAACCGGGCTGTGCTGTCCGGATTCTGACAGGAGAGAAAGAATAACGGAGAACAGTATAATATAACCTCCTACTTTTACAATAGACTCAAAGCTGTTCATCATGCAGGTGTCTATCAGAGAAAAGTCCTGCTGCCGTCCCGGACCTTTTTCTGAAGCGGCAGTTTCCTGGAAAAAGCGGCTCCCTTTTTCCAGATAAAATTTCCGGAAAATGAAGCTCAGCAGAACAGGCGCTCCCATCAGTACAATAAGAGAGGGAAGAAGGAGCCGGTCCTTCCCCAGTGTCTTCCATACAATAAAATTTATAATAAAGACAGGGCTTGTATTATTGCAGAAAGAAAGCAGGTACTGTCCCTCATTTCCGGTAATTCTGCCTGTCCGCAGCAGATCCGCAGTTACTTTCGCTCCCATGGGATAACCGCACAGAAATCCTGCCAGAACCGCAAAAGAGCCGTTTCCCGACACACCGAATATCCGGCGGAAAGGCCGGCGTAATATACGGGAGATACATGCAAGACCTCCGGATTCCATCAAAAGATTCGTAATCAGCATAAAGGGAAATAAGGTGGGGAAAACAATTTGAAACCACAGCAGCAGCCCTTCGCTTGCCCCGTTAAACACAGCTCTCGGGAACAAAAGCATTGTCCCGAATATCAGTGTGATCAGCACAGTAGTTGAAAAATGTTTCAAAGGAGAAACCTGCCTTTTCCTGCATGATTATTTCAGTTATATGATCCGCGCATGCCTTTTATGTACAAATCATATAGTAAAAGAAAAAGAGGTTTTTGTGAAACGAATAAAAAGATATTCGGTTTTTCTGTTTTCTGTCCTCCTGTTTTCCGGTATTTTTCTCGGACGGCTGCGAGAATCCGCACAGATTACACGGCTGACAGAAGACACTGTATTTTCCATGGATTTCCGCAGCCAGCCTCTGGACGAGGAAATACTTCAGGAAGCGGAAGAAATGGATTTTCCGGGCGAAATGCTCGGTATCTGTATGCTGGAGACAGATTTCGGCAGAGCAGACAGAAGGAAAACACTGGAACAGATGCGGGAGGGAAAGAACAGGTGGGAACAGCGTCCCGGATGGGACAGCTATGTGTCTGCCTGCAGGGCAGTCTGGGATGATCTGGAGTATTTTCCGGTGGCAGAGGCGTCCAACCGTACAGATATGACGGTATCTTTTGTCAATTCCTGGATGTTTGACAGAGATTATGGCGGAAGCAGACAACATGAAGGGACAGATATTATGCCCTCTGTTGATGAAAGAGGGCTGTATCCCGTTGTCAGCATGACGGACGGGACTGTAAGAAGTATGGGCTGGCTGGAACTGGGCGGATGGCGCATCGGTATTGACGCCCCCGGCGGCGCTTACTTCTATTATGCACATCTTGCTTCTTATGCGGATCTGAAAGAAGGGGACCAGGTAGAAGCAGGAGATCTGCTGGGATATATGGGAGACAGCGGTTACAGTACTGTGGAGGGTACAACAGGGAATTTCCCCGTTCATCTTCACCTTGGGATTTATCTGTATGACAGCGGACAGGAAATCAGCGTAAATCCCTATCCTGTTCTGAAGTATACAGAGCAGCACAGGATCCGGTACCGTTTTTCGCAATGAAGGGTTTTCCGCAAATGCAAATCGTGATATACTAGCTACATTGAGTTTTTTCTGCATCGTCAGAGAAACATACATTACATATTTAATCGGAGGAAATAAAATGAATTTACCGGAGACGTTTGTCAATAAGATGAAACGGCTGCTTGGCGGCGATTATGAGAATTACGAAAAATGTTTTGATCTGCCGCGCCATTACGGCCTCCGTGTAAACACAGCGAAAATTTCGGTCGAAAAATTTCTGGAAATCGCTCCCTGGCCGCTGCGCCCTGTACCCTGGATTGAAAATGGTTTTTATTTTGACGGGGAGCTTTATCAGCCTGCCAGACATCCTTACTATTTTGCAGGCTTATACTATCTCCAGGAACCCAGTGCCATGACTCCCGCCGACCGCCTGCCTGTTGATCCCGGTGACAGAGTACTTGACGTATGTGCTGCTCCGGGCGGCAAAGCAACAGAACTGGGAGCCAGACTCAATGGGACCGGAATCCTTGCGGCCAATGATCTGAGCAGTTCCAGAGCAAAAGGACTTCTGAAGAATCTGGAACTGTTCGGAATCGGAAATGTGCTGGTGCTCAGCGAAGAACCGGGCAAACTGGTGTCCCGCTTTCCGGAATACTTTGATAAAATTCTTATTGACGCTCCCTGTTCCGGCGAGGGCATGTTCCGCAAAGACAAAAAAATGATACGGGCCTGGGAAGAACATGGGCCGGAATATTTTTCCAAAATTCAGAAAAGCATCATAACACAGGCAGCGCAGATGCTTGCGCCGGGCGGTATGCTTCTGTATTCCACCTGTACCTTTGATCCGGAAGAAAATGAAAAGACGGTCGAGTATCTGCTTCGCGAATATCCCGAATTCAGGATCTGCGATATCCGGCCCTACAGCGGATTTTCTTCCGGCATTCCGGAGGAATCCGACAGCAAAAACCCCGAGCTTGCCAGAACGGTACGTATCTTTCCCCACCGGATGGAGGGCGAGGGCCATTATCTGGCGCTGCTGAAAAAAGAGGGCGAAAAGCCTCTGCGCGCAGAGCAGGTTTCTTCAGGGAAAGGAAAAGACAGACTTCCCGAAGAACTGGCGGATTTTCTTTCTCTTGTCTCCAGAGATTTTGATCCTGCACGGATAGAGATCAGGGGAGGAAAAGTATACTTTATGCCGGACGGACTGCCGTCCATGAAAGGCATCCGTTTCCTGAGAACCGGACTTCTCCTCGGAGAACTGAAAAAGAACCGTTTTGAGCCCAGTCAGGCGTTCGCCATGAATCTGAAAAAGGAGGAGTACCGCCATACTCTGGATTTTTCCGTCCGGGATGAACGGGTAATCAAATATCTGAAAGGAGAGACTCTGGATGTGGAAGACCTGGTTTCTCCAAAGGAAAAGGGATGGTATCTGGTCTGCGTAGACGGCTATCCGCTGGGATTCGGAAAACTTGTAAACCAGACGCTGAAAAACAAATATCTTCCCGGATGGCGGTGGATGTCAGCATGAAAATCAGACTGGATAAATATCTGGCAGACATGGGATTCGGCACAAGATCTCAGGTTAAACAGCAGATTGCCAGAGGAAGTGTTACAGTAAACGGATCTTCTGCCGTCCGTCCGGAGCAGAAAATCGAGACGGACAGTGATACGGTCTTTTACTGCGGCGTAAAGGCAGCGTATGAGCCGTATGAATATTTTATGCTCAATAAACCGGCCGGGGTGGTGTCCGCAACCGAAGATAAAAAGGAGCGCACCGTGCTGGATCTGCTTCAGGAACGAAAACGGAAGGACCTTTTCCCGGTAGGGCGGCTGGACAAAGATACAGAAGGTCTTCTTCTGATTACAAACGATGGAAATCTGGCTCACCGTCTTCTGGCTCCGGGAAAACATGTAGATAAAGTATATTATGCAGAAATCGACGGAAAAGTAACCCGGGAAGATGCAGAACATTTTCTTGCAGGAGTGGACATCGGAGATGAGAAAAAGACCATGCCTGCAGTCCTTGAGATTCTCTCATCCGCAGACCGGTCCAGGGTTCTGGTGACGATCCGGGAAGGCCGGTTCCATCAGGTGAAACGAATGTTTCATGCGGCGGGAAAAGAAGTACTTTTTCTGAAACGGATTCAGATGGGTCCTCTGAAGCTGGATGAAAGGCTCAGGCCCGGTGAATACAGAAGGCTGACAAAGGAAGAGGTTGAAAAATTATGTTAAAAGGCAAAAAGGCAGTTATCTTTGATATGGACGGTTCCCTTGTGGATTCGATGTGGATCTGGCCGGAAGTGGATCGGATTTATATGACAAAATATCATCTGTCTCCGCCGGAGACGTTTCATAAAGATATCGAAGGACGAAGCTATACGGAAACAGCTCAGTACTTCGTGGATACATTTTCTACTCTGGACCGTACGGTAGAACAGGTAATGAAGGAGTGGCGGGATATGACCATCCGGCTCTATGCGACAAAAGTCTTCCCCAAACCCGGAGCCGTGGAATTTCTGGAATCCATGCGGCGCGCAGGAGTAAAGCTTGGCATCGCTACAAGCAATAACCGGGAGATTGCCGAAGCGGCTCTGAACGCCCGGAATCTGGCCGGCTTTTTTGATTCCGTGCGTACATCCTGCGAAGTGGCTGCCGGGAAACCCGCCCCGGATGTGTATCTGAAAGTGGCCGATGATCTCCGGGTCTCACCGGGAGAATGTCTCGTTTTTGAGGATGTGCCAAACGGGATCCTGGCGGGAAAAAACGCGGGCATGGAAGTATGTGCCGTGGACGATGCCTTTTCCCGGCCGGACGAAGAAGAAAAGAAAAGGCTGGCTGATTATTTTATTCATGATTATTATGAAATCAGAGACAATACTTATGAAAGATGCAGGAGACATTAATTCATGGAACAGACATTTTTGCCCCTGAGCAGGAAGGATATGGAGGCAAGAGGATGGGATCAGGTGGATTTCGCCTATATTATCGGGGACGCCTATGTAGATCATCCTTCTTTTGGACATGCAGTAATCAGCCGGGTGCTGGAATCCCACGGATACCGGGTGGGAATTATCTCCCAGCCCGACTGGAGAAATCCCGCAAGCATTGACGTTTTCGGAAGGCCCCGCCTGGGATTCCTCGTATCAGCCGGCAATATGGATTCCATGGTAAACCACTATTCCGTTTCAAAGAAAAAGAGAAAAACCGATGCCTATACCCCCGGCGGGGAAATGGGAAAACGTCCCGACTATGCCTGTGTGGTTTACGGCAATCTGATCCGTCAGACATACAGAGATGTTCCGGTTATTCTGGGCGGCATTGAAGCCAGCCTGCGCCGGCTTGCCCACTATGATTACTGGTCGGACCGTCTGAAACGTTCGGTGCTTCTGGACTCCGGAGCCGATATCATTTCTTATGGAATGGGAGAGCGCTCCATTGTAGAAATCGCTGAAGCCCTGGACTCCGGCATCTCTGTGAAAGATCTGACTTATCTTGACGGAACTGTTGTCAAAATAAAAAACCGGGAAGATATTTTCGACGCCGAATTCCTGCCCTCCTTTGAAGAGCTGAAACAGTCAAAAAAAGCCTATGCCGAAAGTTTTTACACACAGTATCAGAACACAGATCCCTATACCGGACGCCGGCTGGCAGAACAGTATAACGATCACCTGTATGTGGTACAGAATCCGCCGGCCAAACCGCTCACGCAGACAGAAATGGACGATGTTTACGATCTTCCCTATGCCCGTACTTTTCATCCTTCTTACGAAAAGCTGGGCGGAGTTCCCGCCATCTCTGAGATAAAATTCAGTCTGATCAGCAACAGAGGATGTTTCGGCGGATGCAGTTTCTGTGCCCTTACCTTTCATCAGGGAAGGATTGTACAGACACGAAGCCATGAATCTCTTCTGAAAGAGGCAAAGGCCATGACTGAAGAGATAGATTTCAAAGGTTATATTCATGATGTGGGCGGGCCCACTGCAAACTTCCGGCATCCTTCCTGTGAAAAACAGCTGTCCCGGGGAGTATGCAGGAACAGACAGTGCCTTTTTCCGAAACCATGCGCCAATCTGAACGCAGATCATTCCGACTATGTTGCTTTGCTGAAAAAACTGCGGGCACTGCCGGGGGTAAAAAAAGTTTTTATCCGCTCCGGAATCCGGTTCGATTATCTTCTGGCTGACAAGAGCAAAGAGTTTCTGCGGGAACTGTGCATGTACCATGTCAGCGGCCAGCTGAAGGTGGCGCCGGAACATGTGGCCGCTCCGGTTCTGTCTCTTATGGGGAAACCGGAACATCAGGTTTATGAATCCTTTGTCCGTGCCTTTGACAAGATGAATCAGTCCATCGGAAAGAAGCAGTATCTTGTTCCTTATCTGATGTCCTCCCATCCCGGCTCTACTTTGAAAGAGGCGGTAAAACTGGCGGAGTACTGCCGGGATCTGGGCTACATGCCGGAACAGGTACAGGATTTTTATCCTACGCCTTCCACACTGTCCAC
>DWZZ01000167.1 GCA_019117305.1 Candidatus Mediterraneibacter merdigallinarum
TTTGTTTATATACCTCCTGTTGTTCCGCCGCTCTCTGTGCGGTTTCCCCCGCATCAGAAAGCGGCGGCGTTTTCCTTTCCGGGCCGCGCAGCGGCCAATAATCATAATCCGGCTCAGGCTGTCATGGCATCAGCCTTTTACAGCGCCGGCTGTCATACCTTCGATAAAGTATTTCTGGAAGCACAGGAACAGGATCAGGATCGGCAGTACCGAGAAAAATGAGCCGACAATCAAAAGATCGTAGTTGTTCCCGTACGGTGTAACCAGTGTGTTCAGTCCGATCGGAAGCGTATATTTATCGCTGGAACGCAGCACAAGCAGCGGCCAGAGGAAATTGTTCCAGCTGTTCATACCGTTCAGAATTGCCATGGCGGCAAAGGAAGGCTTCATAATCGGCATAATCAGTTTAAAGAAAATTCCGTATTCCGTAGCGCCGTCAATTCTTCCCGCTTCAATAATCTCCTTGGGCATTCCTACCAGATACTGACGGAAGAAGAAGATTGTCATAGCGTTTGCCAGGAACGGAAGAAGCACAGCTGCATAACTGTCTGAAAGTCCCATGTCGTTAATCTGTACATAAAGAGGAAGCATCAGCATCTCAAACGGCACGGACATGATCAGCAGCACGATTACGAAGAAAAAGTTCTTAAACCGGAATTCATACGCCGCAAATCCGTATGCGACAAACGCGCTGATCAGCAAAGTTCCCACAACCTGCAGCACAGTCAGGAACACACTGTTAAAAAACCACGTAAAGTAGTCGCCCGAATCCGTAAAGAGCATAATCCAATTGTCAAAATTGGCTGCTGATAAATCAATCGACAGATTCAGTCCGTACCGTACCAGCATATTTCCTTCCTGGAAGGTTCCGATAAATATCGCCCAGAACGGAAGCAGGATCATAAGCCCGACCACTACCATGAGAAGGATCATAAATATTTTAACAATCAGTTTTCCACTTTTGTTTGTCTTCATTATTTATCGTCCTCCTTCTTAAATGTACCCGTAGCGACAAGCTGCGTAATATTGATCGCAAGAACGATAACAAGCAGCACTACGCCGACGGCACTCGCGTAGCCCATATCGTTTTTCTCTATTCCCTGACGATAAAGGTATCCGACGATTGTCAGGCCGATATTGTTCGGAGAATTGTTGCCCTGGTACAGCATGTAGCTTTCATTGAACATTGCCAGGCCGCCGTAAATACTGATTGTAAGTACGTACACAAACGTTGGCTTAAGCTGCGGAATTGTAATCTTAATAAATTTCTGCCAGGTCGTAGCTCCGT
Organism: Candidatus Mediterraneibacter merdigallinarum; assembly: GCA_019117305.1. Taxonomy (GTDB): domain Bacteria; phylum Bacillota; class Clostridia; order Lachnospirales; family Lachnospiraceae; genus Mediterraneibacter; species Mediterraneibacter merdigallinarum. The sequence goes on from DWZZ01000167.1 coordinate 1,289, forward strand.
CAATGGAAGCCGCTTCATAATAATCTTCGGGGATGCTCTGCAGGCCGGACAGGAAATACATCATGTTGACTCCCCACCAGCGCCAGCAGGCAAGCGTCAGCAGCGCAATAAAACCTGTAGCAGCTCCTTTCAGCCATTTGACAGGTTCCATGCCAAACAGTCCGATAAACTGATTCATAAGCGCCGTGTCCATCTCGCCGAACATCAGCCGGAAAATGGTACCTGCTACAACTACAGAAGTCAGGGCCGGAATAAACAATGACGCCTTAAAAACACCCTTGATTTTTCCTCTGACCAGCTTCGAATTGACCAGGCAGGCCAGAACCATGGGGATCGGGATCAGCAGAATCAGCGTAAATATCATGTATTTAAAGCTGTTCGCTACCGCAATCATAAAGATACGGTCGCTGAAAAGACGTATAAAGTTATCTGCCGCGATAAATGTTTCCTGCCCGGGCAGAATCTTCTGCGTACTCATAATTCCTGACTTGATCAGCGGTACAAGCCAGAACACGGCGAAAGTCAGAACAAATGGAAGAATAAATACATAGGGCGCCGCCTTCTTGGAATACAAAATTTTTTTCATTTCCTCTCTCCTCCTATCTCAATAATTCTTTGATCCAGACGAGCATCTCTCCCTTTTCACGGTTTCCCCAATAACCGTAAGGAATAAATGTCAGTTCCGTCTCCTCAAGGACAGGCGGGCCTCCCCTCCTGTACAGAGTCTGTCCGTCCCAGCCTTCCTCGGATATCTTCTTTCCGGGAACTTTGAGAACCATACAGCCTCCGAGAAGCTTTTTCTCGTACACCTCCTGTATCTCCTGATCTGACTGAATAAACGCAGACGCCAGATTGGAGCCGTTGTCAGTCTCCTCCAGGCAGTAGACAAGAGGACCTTTCACCAGAGCTGTTTTCCCCGAATCGGCACGCACCTGCGGATTGGCATGGACAAACTGTGCCGGCGCCTCGAAAGAAATATCCAGGCATGCTTCCTGAAAGTCTCCTTCTACTTTTGCGTATCCGTTTTCGACCGTAAAGTCTACGTTCCGGCCGTCTCTGCGGATCTTGAACTGACGCGCATATGAGGGAATACGGAAATAAAATGAAGCATGTCCGCTTTTCTCGCCTTTAACATGGAACTTCATCTGGTTTTTCCACGGGAAATCCCCTTTCAGTTCCAGGGTAAAAGCGGTTCCGTTTATTTCCACTTCTGCCTGGTTGGATATGTAGAGATTTGTATAAATCCTGTCCTTCTCCTGAAAATATATATACTGTCCGAGAGACGCCAGTGTCCGCGCAATATTTGTCGGACAGCATGCTACTCCGTACCATGTCTGACGTACTGCCTTAACGTGTTCTTTTGATGTCTTCGGCATACAGTTCGGAGGCCAGACCTCCAGCGGATTGACGTAGAAAAAGCTCTTTCCGTCCATGGCGATGCCGGAAAGCACCGTGTTGTACAGGGCCCTTTCTACAGTATCCATATATGCCGCGTCTTTTGTAATGTCAGCCATTCTCTTCCCGAACATGGCAAGTCCGATAGAAGCGCAGCTTTCCGAATAGTTGGAATCGTTTGGCAGATCATAGTCCGTTGTAAAACGTTCCAGTATCCCGGACGATCCGATCCCGCCTGTTATATACATCTGTTTACTTACAATATTGTTCCACAGTCTTTCACAGGCCGCGAACAGAGACGCATCGTTATATTCACAGGACAGATCCGCCATCGCCGTATACATATATACTGCCCTGACAGCATGTCCTTCCGCCTTCTGCTGCTCGCGTACCGGAATATCCGACTGTGAATACACCGGGTCATAGTTCGCGAATTCAGGCATAATAAGCTTGTATTTTTCAGATTTTGTCTCCCGGAGAAAATAATTTTCTCCCACGCCCCGGGCGTCAATAAAATATTTTGCGGTCTCAAGATATGCTTTCTTTCCTGTAACCCTGTACAGTTTCACAAGTGCCAGCTCAATTTCCTGATGGCCTGGATATCCGTGTATCTGATCTTCTCCTGTACCGAATGTTCTGCAGATCAGATCCGCGAACCGGCATACAATTTCAAGGAATCTTTTCTTTCCTGTAGATTCGTAATATGCCACTGCCGCCTCAATCATATGGCCCGCCGTATACAGCTCATGTCCTTCCATCAGGTTGGACCAGCGCATTTCCGGCTCTTTGATTGTAAAATATGTATTCAGATATCCGTCCGGCTGCTGGGCACGCCCGATCAGATCGATCGTCTCATCCGCCAGTCTCTCCAGGCCCTCGTCTCTTTCATAATTCAGTACAAATCCCACTGCTTCCAGCCATTTCGCCACATCTGTATCCTGGAATACAGCGCCGTAGTACTCGCCCTGACTTTCTCCTGCGGCAATTCTGAAATTCTCAATGCAATGGCTTGTCTCCACCCCCTCTAACTTATCGTTGAGAATATCCCACTGGTATGGAATAATCACGTCTTTGACCAGTTTGATGTACTTTCTCCAGAAGTTATCCGTAATATGAATATCCTTCAGAGAAATACTTGAATTCGCTGCCTTTTTCATAATTCTCCTTCCATCCCTCTTTTTATTAAACGTTTAACGAATTTAGCAAAAAAATAATTACGCCGCGTGCATCCTCTATAAATCTCTGCGTAATCACCTTTTCTTCTGTCTTTTTTATATCATAGGCAGCATGTTTTGTCAATAAAACCCTATATATATCGTTTAATATTATAATAAGTGCACAAATTCCATTTTGGATTTTTGTGCACTTATTTTTGAAATTTAACTGTTTTACTTTGACGGCATATTTTATTGTAAAATGCTTCCTGCTACAAACCGTTTTACGTCTCAGCTTTTTCTCCGGCTCCTTTCAGATCTACTACCGAGTTTCTGATAAGAAGACTGCAGGCCTCATGGATTTCCCAGGGACTGCCGGCTGTCTTTCCGGAGTCTCCCCGCTCTTTTTTCTCGATCATATCAATAACCATCTTACATGCCGTATAACCGATATCACTGAGCGGAAGAGCAATTGTTGTAAGAGGCGGTTTATAATAATTTGAAAGATCACGGTTATCAAACCCTACAACGGAGATATCCCGTCCGGGCAGGACTCCCCTCTCTTCAAGCCTGTCGTAAACACCCCCGGCCATAATGTCATTCATACAGAAAATGGCGGTAACTCCTTTTGAGAGCAGGTAATCCGTATTATTATATCCGCTTTCTCTTTTCCAGTCTCCCTGTACTACGATATCCGGATCAAAAAAAATCTTCTGATCATACAGGGCCTTCTGATAACCTCTGAGTCGGTCAAGGGTATGAATACTCTCTTCCTTACCGGTAATCACTCCAATAGACTTATGGCCCCGGTCGATCAGATAGCGGATCAGTGTATATGCTCCGTTCTTATCATCCACCGCAACAGACGGATACTCGTCTGACTTGCTGTATCCATAAGCCATGCTTGCCGGCACCGGAAGATGCTCCGGGAGAGACTTTTTCAGAATCCGTTCATGTGACGTCACATAGACAATGCCGTCTACCTGCTTTGACAGCAGTTCTCGTATCTCTTTATCCACAATTTTGACGAAACTGTCATTTGCATAATAAGCGTCCTGATATTTCCTGTACAGACGAAGATTAGTCAGCAGAACGTGATAGCCCCTCTCTTCACAACACTTTGTAATTCCATCTATAATTCCCGGCGTACAGAAGACTGTCAGGTCTTCCGCCACAACCCCTATCGCCTGACTTTTTTTCAGTTTCAGATTTTTGGCAATGCTGTTCGGCGTGTAATTCAACTCATCTACTGCCTTTAATACTCTCGCTTTTGTTGCCTCACTTGCATTTGGCTTGCCGTTTAATATATTAGATACTGTCGCGATCGAAACACCACATTTCTGCGCAATCTCTTTAATTGTTACCATTTCTGTTCTCCTTCAATAACAATGATAAACTTTTCTCAAGCCATAATTTTCCTGCATTCTGCGTATAGAATAACATATTTTTTACATATTTTTCAATGTTTTGCGGCTTTTCAATCGTCTCAATTTTTCAACCGGATCCGCCGTACACCTCTGTTCGGGGCCTCCGTATACGGTTCTCTCGAAACCACACATGAACAGTATTCCTTTTATGAAAAAAAACCGCACCGCAGTGTCAACTGCCGATGCGGTTTTCCCTCTTACTTAACAGAGCGCGTCATTTCACGAACATCGCCGTTTTTATCTGCGGCGCTTTCTCATGCCAATAATGCAGATAATTCCTGCCGCCGCAATTACAACAAGCACACCGTATACCATAATCGGGCTGTTGTCTCCAGTCTGTACAGCTGCTTCGTTATTCTGCTCTCCGTCTGCGCCTGATCCGGAATTTCCGTTCTCACCGTTGCCTGACCCGTTATTTCCGTCCGGTGTCTGTCCCGGCTTGTCGTTCGGGTTTTCTCCCGGTTCTTCTCCTGGATCTTCTCCCGGCTGGGCAATCTCAAGAGCCACAATTGCATCTCCGAGCGCTGCCGCCGCTTTGTCAATCTGATCCTGTGTTGCTTCCGGATCTTCTGCCGCCGCGAGTGCTGCCGCAAGCGCATCCTGCAGCGCGTTCCAGCTCTCTGCTGTGTAATTGTCCTTATCAAGTCTCTGTGCCACATTGATCAGAGCGTTAATTGCCGCAAGGTTTACTTCCTCAGCCGGCTCTGCTGCTTTAAGACCTGTGATTGCATCAACAAGGGCTGCCGCCGCTTTATCGATCTGAGCCTGTGTAGACTCTGCATCTTCCGCTGCTGCAACTGCGTCTGCAAGCGCATCCTCCAGTGCTTTCCAGCTGTCTGCCGTATAGTCGGACTCGTTGAGTTTCTGAGCCACATCGATCAGAGCATTGATTGCGTCAAGATCAGCTTCCTCTTTTGCCTCCTCAAGAGCGTCGATAGCGTCTCTCAGGGCTGCTGCCAGCTGATCGATCTGCTCCTGAGTTACGTCCGGATCACTTACTGCCAGAGCGGCATTTACAAGTGCATCCTGCAGCGCGTCCCAGCTCTCCGCCGTATAACCGTCGTTCTGAATCTGCAGCGCTTCATCAATCAGAGCTCGAATCTCCTCAAGATTTACATCTGCGTGAACTTCTTCCAGTCCGTCGATCGCTGCCTGCAGTGCTTCCGCTGCCTTGTCTACGTCATCCTGTGTTGCCTCAACATTCTGATCAACACTGTACGCATTTGTAAGCGCTTCCGCGAATACTGCCCAGGATTCTTCTGTGTAGTCTGTACGGTTGTATCCCTCCGCCTCGGCAATCAGCGCCTCAAGTGCGGTTCTGTCCACATCTGCCGGCGGTTCTGCTGCTACAAGCGCTCCCATTGCCTCGTTCAGAAGGGCGGTCGCCTCGTCAACTGCCGTCTGATCTGCGTTCTCATCCGCTGCCACAATTTTTGCATTTTCAAGGGCTCTTGCGAAATTCGCCCAGGAATCTGCCGTATAATCTGTTTCCACACGTTTCTCTGCTTCTTCGATTGCCGCGTTCAGAGCGTCTTTAACAACTTCTGTCTCGTCCACATATTTTCCGTATACTTTCCACTCAAGGATTCCGACACCATGCGACGGATCGCTGTCGCTTAAGAACTGCGGCTTCAGTGTCATGCGGATTGCTGTTGTTTTGATATTGGCAAGTTTCACAGTATTGTACTCTTCCAGTACGCAGCTGAGATCCTGTGCCTCTTCAGCCGCAACCCATTCACCGTCTTCATTCAGATATTCGATACTGATGCTTTCCGGTTCAACAATTCCGCCGTAATCTGCAAAGTAGTAGATATCCATGCTGCTGATTTCCACCGGCTTGTCCCATGTGTAGCTTACCCATGCATCCTGAGGTATTCCGTTCTCATAACGATCCTGCCAGTTGTGCCATACAGCATGGGAAGTATCATGCGACTCGGTAGGTTCGTAGCCGTCATTAAGGGCTGCAAGACCACCAAGATCATTCGGTCTGCCGTCCTGTCCATCATAGTTGCAGATACCGTCTGTTGCTGCATCTGGTGCAATATTATCGTAAAGCGGCTTCTCATCTTTTCCTACCAGCGCATTTATCGCTCTCTCCAGCGCCTTACGAGCGTCTTCAACATTTTCCGGTGTTGCAGCTTCATCTTCTGCGACAGCTTTTGCTTCTTCAAGAGCAATTTCTAATGTCTTCCAGGAGGATGCTGTGTAGTCATCTTCTTTTAATTCTTCAGCCGCTGCTATTGCATCTTCCAGAGCCGTCTTATCCGGTGCTACAAATCCATTTACTTTCCACTCGATAACTCCTACGCCGCATGCCGGATCGCCATCGTTGAGGAACTGCGGCTCCATTGTCATACGGAGCGCTGTCGTACGGATATTTCCAAGTTTTGTAGTGTTATACTGGTCTGCTTCGCATCCCGGTGTCACATCAGTAAGCTCTACCCACTCACCGACGTCATTCAGATACTCGAATGTCACAGATTTCGGCATCTTATGTCCGCCGCCGTCCGTAAAGTAGTATACATCTGTGCTTTCCAGAATTACAGGCTCATCCCATGTGTAGGCAACCCATGCATTCTGGATATCTCCATTGTCGTCATAGCGGTCATTCCAGTTGAACCATGCACCATTAGACAGGTCGCTTGAAGATGTAGGTTCTATCTGATCGTTCATCTTCGGAAGTCCACCCTGGTCATAAGGTCTGCCATCCTGTCCGTCATAGTTGCAGATACCGGATGCGGTTGCTATTGGTGCGATATTCTTATCTTCCGGTGCTACTTCCAGATTGTTCTGAGCCTTTACGAGCAATGCAAGTGCTGCGTCAACTTCTGCCTGGCTGGCCTTTTCATTTGTCACAACTTCTTTTGCGTTTTCAAGTGCTTCTGTAAATGCTGCCCAGCTCTCTTCGGTATAAATACTTCCATCCTCTATATCCGCATCAGTAATCGCTGCATCAAGCGCCGTCTTGTCCGCAGGATTAATTTGGCCGTAAACTTTCCACTCCATGATACCAATACCATTCATGTCATAGTCTTGTTTCATCAGAGTAACACGAATAGATGTAGTTGTTACTTCATCAAAAGTGGTGGTGTTAAATTTATCCATCTCAAGTCCATACTCTGATGGATTTTCAACCTTCTGCCAGTTTCCTTCGCTGTCAAGATACTCATAATAATATTCTGTTGGGATCTTAATGCCGCCGCCTGTATAATTTCCAGGCTCTTCTCCGTCATACCACAGATACAGGTCTGCCCCTTTCAGTGTCACCTGAGAATTCCATGTATACGTTACAGTCTCGTGGTCGGATGCTCTGTCATAAGAATATGTTCCATATCTTGGTATAGCCGGATTGTAAGAATTTTCCGGAACTTGTCCATCATTAACAGCATCCAGCGTCTCCCAGGTTGATACATAACTTGTATTCGTTGTCGCACTGTATGACAAATTTCCATCAATTGTCGGAAGTGTGGCAATAACTCTCGCTAGCTTAGCCGCCGCCATGTCTACCTCTTCCTGGATCGCTTCTGCATCATCATATACTGACTGTGCCTCATCTATAGCCGCCTGAAGTTCCGCCAACTGAGTTTCATCTGCCGCAAACAAATCTAAATCAAGAGCTTCTGCTCTGTCAATAGTCCGCTTTAACAGATTTTTATCAACTACCTGATCTCCATATCCAATTATCTGCCACTCAATTACGCCACATCCCTGAGTTAATGGCGACATATTCATACGGATAGCAGTAGTGGTAACCGGGTTAAAGGTTGTCACATTATACTGATCAAGCTCGTTTCCGCAGCCTTCTACTTTCTGAATCGGCATCCATTCGCCATTTTCATCCAGATATTCATACCATACCTCTCTAGGAACAAAGTTTCCATCTGTATAGTAATACGCATTGGACTGATAGATTGTAACCGGTTTGTTCCAGGTATACTGTACCCATGCGTCAGATGAATTATCTCCGTGCCAGTTGTGCCACATTCCGTGACTCCGGTCTCTGGAGGTTTCCGGCTCATAACCGTCGTTCAATGTTGCTACTCCGCCTCCGTCTCCCACATCGTCAATAATTCCGCTGGGTTCTGCGCTCATAGCAATATTCTTCGCCTCACCAGTTACCACGATAACATTCACCGTTGCTTTCATATCGGTTCCTTCTACGGTTCCTTCTACAGTGAATTCACCTCTCTCTGCATAAGATGCTTCCGGAATCTCATCCCAGATAATCGTACTCTCTTTCACTGTTGCATCAGGATAAATGATATCCATTGTCGCCGGGAGTTCCGGCGCTTTTCCAAGATTAGTGATAATTTCTCCGTAATGCTCTACGCCATCAGCTTCTTCCGACGTTTCCACAGAAATCTCTCTGTAAGTAACTTTCTCGGTGTCTTTATCTTCCGTCTTGCTGTCTGTAATCGTCACACCGAACGTGTACGTGCCAGGTGTAAATACCTTTACTACTGTTTCTGTTTGACGTGGCTCTACCACTGCAGCATTTCCGCCCTCCGGCTGGCTGACAACTTCCCATTCATAAGACAGGTCATTACCCCAGAAAGAGTCTGCGGTTGCATCTACCTTCAGATCGATCAGAGTATTATTGAGCAGTTCCTGTTCCGCAGATAACTCATTAATTACAGGTGCAGTTTTTTCTGGAATATCTCCCATAGTGACTACAAGTACCTGCTCCGCACTCTTTTCACCGTCGCTCACTGTTAATTTCACTCTGTACTCGCCGGCTTTGTCCGCGGTTGTCTCTACATAAGGATTATCATCAGCGTCAAATACCATGCTGCCGCCTTCCGGAGCTTCCGTTACTTCCCATTTATAGGATAAAGTTCCATCCGGAGCGCCGTCATCATAAGCAGTAGATTCAATTCTGAAAGGAAGTCTTGCGTGCAGTTCACTTGCCGCCGGACACTCAACACTATAAATCTTCGGCGCCTGGTTTTCGCCTCCGTCCATCTTCTCAATAGTAATCTGTGCAGACTCGCCTCTTGGAATAACAGCATATGCTATTCCTTCATTATCTGATACATAGCACTGCTCGCCCTCCTGGCCATTTACTTTCACACTGTAGTATCCATCCTCAATGCCTGCTCCGCTCAAAGTAATCTTTGAAAGATGTCCCGTACCTGTTGTATTATTTACGGTCAGGTCAATGTATGCTCCATTTTCATCGATCACTGCTGTCGTGCAGGAATCCTGCTCCAGCTCTACGTAAATCTTATTATCAATAATATTGATTCTCTTGCCGATGCCGTCTAACGGAATCACTGTGTAACGGCTTCCATCTTTGGAAACTTCCGCGCCGTATCCTGTCAGTCCGAATACCGGGTCTGTCGCTACGTCGGCGCTGATTCTCAGCAGAGAGCCGTAAAGACCTTCTTCACTTTCTCCGGAGAAATCATTCCAGCCATTATTCATAATACGTGTTCCATAGTCATATACATCCTGCGCACCAAGTCCGCCTTTCGAACTTGTATATCTCCAGCTTGTTGCGCCTATGGACTTGTCTGAGATCTGTCCCATATTAACAGAATTGAAGTTAGAGATCTTTGCGGCGTAATTCATCCTCTGCGCCCACGCGCTGGAATCGACATCCCATCCATTGTCTTCGTATCTCAGCCAGTCATCCATGATGGATCCTGCAAGAGACGCTGTATACTGGAAGTTCCACCAGCTCTCGCCGCCTCTGAATACCGGATCAGCGTAGTGATACCAGGTAGGCTGAAGTCCTCTCATCGCACGGGTCTTCCACTCTGCCCTTTCCATATTGCTGAGAGCCTTATCCACGTTTGCGTCATCTGGATAGTATTCTCTCAGAGCCTTTGCCGCTGCATATGCGCCCTCTTCACCGGTGTTGTCATACTCGAATTCGGAGCCGTACGGATAAGCCGCTGTTGCCATTGCCGTTCCTTTAGTCTTTGCAAACTTCTGCTGAAGGTCAGCTGATTCCTCAGTCATTCCCTCAACCTTCAGAGCTTCAATCATCTGCGGCACCTGCTGTTCCCCGTAAAAGCCGATATTGCCGGCACCAATCGTCTTCATATAAATATTGTATGCTTTATCCAGATACCATTCTGCCGGCTGACGATAATCGATCAGATCCGGATATGCTTTTTCGATCCGGTACATATTGAAAAAGCCGGTACATACCATCATCTCAGCATAATCCCTGCTATACGGATATGCTCCTCCACCATAAATACTGGAATCTCTCAGCCAGTCGGCTATGACAAACGACTCCTGACTGTTCTTCATATATCTGTCCCACATAAAATCGATCAGATATCTTTCAATAGATTCTACTTCTTCTGACTCCGGATCCAGATAGTTCTTCATCGTCATAAAATCAATGTTATCATGGCTCCAGTCGTCTGCCCAGTGATTTCTCTGATTTGTATCCTTTCCGGAGGAAATATACCAGTCACTGTAGATTCCATATGTTTCACTGTTCGGATCATTGTCCTGAGTGTTCTCTACCATAAAGTCTGAGTGAGCGTCGATCGTCTCATCCAGCTTTTCCAGTACATTGAACTCAAACTGCGTAAACTTCTCTTCGCCGTCCAGCTTATACTCTACGCGGACGCTGTTGTTTCCGATGCAGCCAAAGTTTAAGTTGTAAATATGGTGCCATTCACCGTCCACTTGCTTGGCTTCCGCTAAAGTAGCTTTATCTGTATCAGAATGCTCGATCACCTTGGAATTGTTCACTAGTCCGTTGCCCTGTTCCGGAATATGTGCCTCATCCCATGGATCATTCTCATGCACACACTGAATCTCAACATTTACATCTGTAATTCTGTTTTCATCATAATGAAGATCCAGTTTTGTCGGCATATTAATAGCAGTCTGGAAGCCCGGTACCGCAACTGCGTCAATCATTCCTGAATCATACAGGATAGAACGCTGATTGTTCTCTCGTTCTTCTACAGAATCTGATGCGTTATTATGATCATCTGCGCTGTCCTGCGGAGTATTGTCCCCTGCACGAACCGCTGAAAACTTAAACTGATAAGTTTTTTCTTCACCGGGTTCAAGCACAAGACTTGTTGCATCAGTATAATAGCCGCGGCCTGTCTTCTGGATATCCTTTGAATGAATGTAATATACCTGAAGGCCCGGGAACCATCCGCCTGTATCGCTTGTCCAGTTTGCATACAGCGGGCCGTTGCGGGTTCCCTGTACACCATTCATACCACCGTCTACACTCCCGATCCACTGGTCGATATACTCGATCCTGGCGCCGGTCTCCGGCACAGGTGTAAACATCATGTAGTTTCCTTCGCCGCTGCAACGAATCGCATAAGCATATCCGCTGTCTGCTCCCGCGTATGTATGCACTGTCATACGATTATTATACGTATCCGTAACAGCGTCACGAACACTGCCGTATTTGTTATTCCACGGCATGGGGAGTCCAACATCCCCGAATTCGATATACTCATCGCTTGTATTTTCCAGCGTAATTGACCAGAGCATGGAGCCATCTTCTGTCCCCATATCAAATACGGACTGTACATCGAATCCTTTCATTGTACGCTCGTCTGTAGAATCCAGATCCTGTCCTTTAAAAGTAATTTCTACTTTATCATCCTCAACCTTCTTTTCAATGTAAGGATTAGACTCCAGATTCTCAGAAGCATCAGAATACGTAGTTGAACCGCCCGCAGCAAGAGTCCGGTTTGTATCTACTTCTACAAACCCTTCTCTGCCTTCCGGGAAGGTCCCATCTTCACTTGTCCTGTAGGAAAAGATCATCTCTCCCATCCACTGGTGAGCCGTATTATTTTGATTTGCCGAATCGTTTGGCAGTACAAAATTTACATTCTTCCCCTGATTATTTAACTGGTTATTGTTAATTGTCAGAGATGAAATCTGGCCCAGATCCCCGATCTCAGCCGTAAGACTGCTATTAGAGATCTCATCGGATGAAGGCGCCGCCTCAGCCTTTGCCGCCGGAATTACCGACAGTGTAGTTGCCACCATGGCTGCGGACAGAACAAGAGAAATACCTCTTCTTCTCACCAAACGTCCTTTTTTCATAACTTTTTTCCTTTCTACCTGTGGCTTCAGTGTACTTCAGAACGTCTCTGTACACTAATGCCTGCCCTTTAGTTACCGGCTGCTGCAGACCTCTTTCCTGTGACAAAAGAACCCTGTATCAGCCTGCAGAGTATAGTATTGAAGCATGACCGCTGTTAGTTAAACGTTTTATATTATTTTAAGCCTTTTGCTTCTCCCTTACACTCTGTCCATAAACTTTATCGCCTCTTCTACACCACACCCTCTCCACTTTATATTTATTTAGAATAATATCATGTATTTGTTATATATGCAAATAGAAATTAAACGTTTAATATTGGTAAATATGCACAATTTCCATTTTATTTTCACAGACCTGAGGTCCGATGAACGGATTCTCCTGTCATCTTTCCAGAAAAAAACAGGAACAGATTTCTCCATTCCTGTCTTTTCTTCTGCAGTTTTATTCACTTAGAAGTCATATGATGACACCGGAAGATATGACAGTTTCCATTCATCTCCATCCTTTTCATAGGTCAGATACTTTGTCATCTCATAATTACTTTCACCCGGATCATCGCTCCAGTACCGCCGGTAAGTTTCCTTTTTATCCATTGTTATATACAGATCAATACTTCCGGCGTCCGGCTGAGAGCTCAGCTCCACATTAATATTATTAAGCTGCAGTGAAATGACACCGCTTGTTTTGCCGTCTCCTGCCAGTCCTTCTACCAGGTCATTATAATCATCTTCCACATATCCTTCACTGACTGCCTGCTCTGTGAAACAGTCTTCTATCTCACTGAAATCCTTGCCCTGGAGAGCGCTCTCCACAATAAGCTTTATATCATCACCGGCCTGTGCAGCCACCAGATCTACCGTCTCCTGTGACGGGATCAGCGTAATATACGAATCATCAATACCATAGCTGGAAACTTCAAGCAGACGGTTATAATCCAGCATTCCCTCTTCTGTTACTGACATCTGATACTCGCCTGTAAACAGATACGGAATAGTAATTGTTTTCATTCCATCGTCTACTTCAGCGTCTGAACTGTCCACTTTAGTTCCGTTCAAAGTCATTTCAGCATTCGCAGGTATTGTAATCTGTACATTCTGTGCCCAGCTGTCGGAGGAAGTTACTTTCCAGTCATCCCAGAACAGGAACTGCTTTCCGCTTGTCTTTGCCACAGTCAGATAGCTGTAACTCTTTTCCGAACTTCCTTTCACACGGTATTCGATCACGTAATACTTCATGTCATCATTATTCAGCGTCTCATCTGTTTCATCAGAAACATAATCTCCCAGGAGGGAGTTCAGATCACTGAGTTCATCCTGCGCCTGCTGTACTGTATCAATAACTTTTACTGACTCATAGTCTATGATTTCATCATTATTGGCGTTTGCGTTTACATACATCTGCCTGCTCAAAAGATCGCTGTCGGGAAAACTGCAGTAATCGTATGCCTTTCCCCACTCATGATTCATAGATGCTTCCCAGTAATTCAGCGCGACTGTCTCCGGAGAGAATCTCTTTCCCATCACCATTACCAGACCTATAATCAACGCAATTGCCGCTACAGCCTCTGCTATAACCACAAACATAAGCTTTGGAAGAGGTTTTCTCTGTGCCGTCTGTTTTGACGCCGCTCCTGCCGGCTGACCCTGATAGGCATTTCCTCCATAGCCCTGCTGCCATGACGTTCCTCCGTCTGCAGGCTGCCCCTGCCACGGCTGCCCTCCATCGGAAGGCTGCCCCTGCCATGACGGCTCTCCGCCGGACGGCTGATTCTGCCATGGCTGTTCTCCGTCAGACGGCTGCCCGGGTGTCTCATATTCCTGAAATTCCGGTTCTTCCGGCGCTTCAACTTCTCTTAAGGGCGTTCCGCATGCCGCACAGAAAAGATCTGCATCGTCATTTTGGGCACCACAATTTGGACAAAACATCTTTTCACCCGCCTTTCCTAATTCCAGCCATTCGCGTCTTCAAACTCAAGAAGCTTATCGACATTTGATTTTTCGGTTTTGGAAAACTGTGCTGATACCTTTTCCATATCCGACTCTTTATCCATGTTTTTGTACCAGTCATACTGATTAAAGAAATCAATATTTTCCTGCATGGTAAATTCATATCCATGACGGGCATAGATCTCGTTGATTGCTCTTCTGCATGTATCCGCATCTGTTACAGTCTCTTTGATCCTGTCGTCTGTCAGAAGGACCTTGTCACTGTCCGGAAATACAAAACCGCTGTACATGCCGTCTTCGTCATCTGTTGTCTCAGATCCGCCAGCCGACTCCTTCAGGCTCCCGCCTGAAAAATTAACTGACGCATCTGAACTGTACTCTGAATCGTACTCTATATCAGAATATGTATCTGCATTGGCAGTAAAATCATCCGGAATATCTGCCTTAACCTCTGAGCCCCCGAATCCCGGAAGCACAAGAACAACGATCAGAAGCACAAGTAGTATCACGTCTACCACACCCGCCGCGATCACTGCGATCAGCCAGCCGGGGGAGGATTTTACACCTTTATTATTCATATCTCATCGTCCTTTTCTAGAGACTAAAATATAGAGTCAAAAGCCGCGCTGATAATACTTCTGGCAATCAGATAAACAACCAGTGCGCTGATAACGCTCATGCACAGTTTCGCAATGAAATATGCATAAGGTTTCCTGTTTTCGTTCATCTGCTGTACACAGCCCTGATATGCCGCAAACTGTATAAAGGTACTGATCGGGCTGAGCAGAACAAATGCGCCGATCGCTACCTCCCATGCCATAAGCCAGAGAATTACAACAATCAGGAATACACAGGTATCATAGATTGCTCTTGCTCCTATGATATTAATCATTGTATTTACATTTGTTCTGCCTCCGAATGCTCCCGTAATCGCCTTCATAATGACAGCTTCCAGGAAATCAACACCGGCAGTCATAATAAGAACAATAAGGATCGCGCGGAAATACGGCATATCCACCTCTGCATATCCATGGCTCGCACTCTCTATTTTTCCTGCAATTATAGCCATTGCGATAAGCACTACAACCAGAAATACAATCGTCTTTGCAACAATAAACTCGATTCCTACCATAGGACTGTTGGACTCGGATATCTTTCTTACTCTGCTTACAGGCGCCTTTATTATAGGCCCGATCTCTGAAAACATTGTCTTTGTTCCGGATACAAATGCATCCTTCTGCTTATTCAGCCATTCCATTTCCTTTGTAGGACCCTGCTGATAATTCTGCTGACCTCCCGGCTGGCCCTGCTGGTAGTACTGCTGACCTCCCGGCTGCCCCTGCTGATAGTACTGCTGGCCTCCCGGCTGACCCTGCTGGTAGTACTGCTGGCCTCCCGGCTGGCCCTGCTGGTAATACTGCTGACCTCCCGGCTGACCCTGCTGGTAGTACTGCTGCCCCCCCGGCTGGCCCTGCTGATAATTCTGCCGGCCCCCCGGCTGGCCCTGCTGATAATTCTGCCGGCCTCCCGGCTGACCCTGGGATGCCCCTGCATTCTGCGCGCCGCCCGCATTCTGGGCCGTACAGTTGCAGACTTCTCCTTCCTTCAACGGTCTTCCACATTTTGTACAAAATCTTGCCATGATTCTCTCCTCCTTGTCTTTTTCTATGGCTGTCTTTCTATATTTACTGCAGACCTGCTGCGCTTACAACCCAGTCACGTCCATCTTTCACCATCGGCAGTACCTGTGTGTCGGTATCCGATGTCCCCTGATATGTAACCGCGAAATCTACTGTCACGAGGCAGGTGTCATCTCCCGTATATTCTACATCCACCACTGTCAGATCGAACTGAGGCGTCAGCCCGGCTGCCGACATATAACCGCCAAGCCCGCTGGCGAGATCCGACAGAGCCCCGAGATCAAAATTCAGCAGTTCTCCGCCAACTCCAAGCAGTCCCGAATATATTCCCTGACTCTGCTCATCAAAACATTCGAGAAGAGCCTGCTGGTCCATCCGGTTCAAAGCATCTTCCATTTTCTGAACCGTATCTTCCGGTGTCCCTGCTTTAAAAAACAACAGATACAGCATTACCGCTATGGCAATCAGTGCCGCCGCTATAAGCAGTGTCAGCTTCAGGCGGATTGCTGAACCTGCCGCCTTTCCTGCTCCCTGCACCGCTCTCCCGGCCATCTGCGCACCGCCGGCTGCCATCTGCATGCCGGATCCCATCATGTGCGCGCCGCCGGACGGATAAAAGCCCTGATTCGCCGGACCGGCTCCATATCCCGGCCCCGACATATAGGATCCGCCGGAATTGTAACAATTATATTGCTCGCTGCCCGGTGCCCCCGGCTGATAAAAATGTCCGTTTCCCGGCTGCTGAGCATAATTTCCCGGCCCATTTGTATGCACGTTTCCGGCATTTTCATATCCGCTGCCCGTCTGTGGAGCACCATCTGACTGAACAGTTCTGCTGCCGCAGTATGCACAAAAAACTGAACCATCCCGCAGCTGCCGCCCGCATTTTCTGCAGAACATAATGCCACCCCCTCGAAAGAAAATTTCATTTATAAATTTTTTATAAATTCACCTCTTCATTATAAAAATAAACATTTTTTTTGTCAATGTTTTGAAGATGTTCATCTTTAATAATAATGCCGGAAGGACAGCTCCATTATCAGGACAAATTAACAATTAAATTCCGCATATTTTCCGCTTCATAACAGCAAAAAACATTTCTTCACCCTCTTTCTAAATCATGCTATAATAGTCAGAAGAGCCGGCTGAAGCTTCTTTACATATAAATTCTTCGCCGTTTTCCTTAAAACAGACACATTTTCGGAGGTCAGACTATGGCAGAAAAAAATACAACTCAGAAAATCATCCTGAGCGCGGACAGTACCTGCGATCTGGATGAAGAATTAAAAGAACGGTATTACGTGAATTACTTTCCGCTCCATATCATACTGGACGGAAAAGACTATATGGATAATGTGGATATTACGCCGGAGCAGATATACCAGGCATATTATGAGCGGAAGATCCTGCCGAAAACTGCCGCTGTAAACGTAGAAGAATATATCGAACATTTCAGGCCCTGGATAGAACAGGGATATGAAGTTATTCACATCAATCTGGGACACGCACTGTCAAGCGTGTATCAGAACTGCTGCCTTGCGGCATCTGAACTGGGACATATCCATGTAATCGACAGCTGCAATCTCTCATCCGGAACCGGTCTCCTTGTAGCAGCCGCCGGCAAAATGATACAGCAGGGTCTGGATGCGGAGACAATTGCCCGTGCCCTCAGAGAGCGCACCTCAAGATGCCACGCCAGTTTTATCCTTGACACACTTACATTCCTTCACGCCGGCGGGCGCTGTTCTTCCATTGCAGCACTGGGCGCCAATATGCTGAAGCTGAAGCCCTGCATCCAGGTGGACAACCGCGATGGCAGCATGGGTGTGGGCAAAAAATACCGCGGCGCCCTGGATAAGGTTCTTGTCAGATATGTAAAGGATGAGCTGGCCCGGTACACGGACATCAGCCCGGAGCTTCTCTTTATAACCCACTCCGGAATTCCTCAGGAATATATCCGTCTGGTGAAGAAAACCGTGGAAGAAACCATGCATTTTGATGAAATTCATATTACAAAAGCAAGCTGTACCATATCCTGTCACTGCGGTCCCAATACTCTGGGAATCCTCTTTGAGACGAAAAAATGAAACGCGTACGGCCATAAACCCGCCAAAGCCCACGGCGTCTGAGGAATACAAAAGAAAAAATCGTAAATCATAACAGAAAAAGGAGTACACATAGATGGATACAAAACCTGTATTTCACGGAAGTGACATTGAAAAGATCTGTGAATATTACAATCTTAAAAAAGAAGATATTGTAAATTTCGGAGCAAATGTCAACCCGCTGGGTCTGTCCCCCCATGTTAAGGAAGCAATTGCGGACAATCTGGATCTTCTTTCTTCCTATCCGGACAGAAATTATACCGCCCTCCGCCGGGTCATCGCCGGATACTGCAATATTCCGGCGGACTATATTCTTCCCGGCAGCGGTTCCAGCGAGCTGATTGCCCTTCTGATCGAAGTGCGCGCGCCGAAGCATACACTTGTGCTGGGTCCTACTTATTCGGAATACTCCCGGGAACTTTCCTTTTCCGGAAGCACTCAGGAATATTACCACCTGAATGCATCGGATAATTTTTCTCTGGATGTGGATGATCTGTGCCATGTACTGGACAACGGATATGATTTTCTTATCCTCTGCAATCCGAATAATCCCACATCATCCGCTATTTTAAACAGTGATATGAAAAAAATTCTTTCCTTCTGCAGGGAAAAGGACATCTTTGTGATGGTGGATGAAACTTACGCTGAATTTGCTCCGGATATTTCTGCCGTGACAGCTATCCCCTTTACCCGAACGTATCCGAATCTTATGGTCCTCAGAGGCGTTTCCAAATTCTTCGCCGCCCCCGGAATGCGTCTGGGATACGGCGTCACGGGAAACAGAGCGTTTCTTGAAAAAATGAAGGAGAAACAGATTCCCTGGTCCTTAAACAGTATCGGCGCCTTTGCGGGAGAGATCATGTTCCAGGATCAGGAGTATATCAGCAGAACGCGAAGCCTCATTCTCTCAGAACGGGACAGAATGTACAGAGAAATCGAAAAGCTTCCTGCTTTTAAGTCCTATTTCCCGTATGCCAACTTCCTGCTTCTTAAGATTCAGAAGCCGGATGTCACTTCCTTCGATGTATTTGAATTATGTATAAAAAACAATCTTATGATCCGGGACTGCAGTTCCTTCCAGTGTCTGGACGGCGAATTCATCCGGTTCTGCATTATGATGCCCGAAGACAATTCCCGGCTTCTGGAAGTTCTCAGAACCGTTTAAGCCCGGCTGTATAAATCTGTAAAGCCAGAACAGACCTGCAGATAAAAAAGAAGAGAGTGCTGCATCGGCTGCATATACTCTCTTCCTGTTATCTGCCTGTTTCTTTTCTGCTGACTCTGCTTTTCCTGAGCAGACGCCTTTCACTCCTCAATCTCTTCTCCCAGATAAAATACTTTAAAAAATAACTCCAGGGACTCAAACAGCTCCCGTTTTTTCTGCTGAAGCTCCTTGATCTTGAGCACGCTTCCGATCTCGTCAAAGGCAAAATCCCCTTCCTCGTGGTCCACTTTCAATTCAAGATTTCCATCTTCATCAAACACCAGAAGCAAAACTCCTCCCACATCCTCCGTATAAAGCACACACATAATCTGCAGCTCCTGTTTGATTGCTTCCGGAAGCGCGTCAAATTCCGGATTCAGATAAAACTTCTGTTCATAAGAACTGGCTGCGCACAAAACAATTTCGTCGTTCATAATTCTCCTTTCTGACAATTTGCCCCAAAGGGGACAGACCCTTTTGGAAAGGGGTCTGTCCCCTTTGACTGAAATTTTCAGACATATCCGTATACACCGCGCACGGACACTTCTCCTGCGCAAATTTTTTCTACTGTGCCGTCTTCTCTCCGGACAACCAGTTCTCCTTTCTGGTTGATCCCCTCCGCAAAGGCCTTATACTCTGAATCTTTTTCCAGTATAAGAACCTCCCGTCCCCGGTTTATAAGAAGACCGCTGTATTTTTCCATAAGTCCCGACATGTCTTCTGTCTGCATAAATATTTTATAATCTTCCTCAAAATGCCTCATCACTGCCGCAATAACGGGAGCCCGCTTTACCCGTTTCCCGGTCTCTGAGAGGAGGGATGTGGCCGTCTGTATTTCTTCCGGAAAGCTCTGCACATTTACATTAATTCCCACTCCTACAGTGACATGGTTGATATAATCCACCTGGGTACTCATCTCCGTCAGAATTCCCACAAGTTTTTTCCCGCTGACAATAATATCGTTAGGCCACTTGATCTGAACCTTCACATCTGCGCAGTCCATGATGCCTTCCGCTACGCTGCATGCCATGACAAGCGTAAGCATGGGCGCTTTTTCCGGAGTAAGCTCCGGGCGCAGAAGAATGGACATATAAATACAGGAACCGCCCGGGGATTCCCATGTGCGGCCCCTCCTGCCCCGTCCGGCCGTCTGTCTGTCCGCAACTGCCAGAGTTCCGTGGGGGGCGCCCTCATCCCCCAGATGCCGGATTCTGATGTTTGTCGAGTCTGTTTCCGGATAGTAAACCACAGGCTTTCCTGCCCATTCCGTCTCCATCAGGCTTGCCACTTCCTCGGCCGTTATAACATCCGGTTCATCAAGAATACGATATCCTTTGCTCCGGACAGCTTCCACCTGATACCCCTCTTCCTGGAGCTGCCGGATCACCTTCCACACCGCAGTCCGGGAAACGCCGAATTTCTCACAGATTTCCTGTCCCGACACATAGTCACCGGTCTCACGGAGCATTTTCAGAATTTCCGCTTTCATAATGTAGCCATCATCACAGCTTTGATCGTATGCATACGGTTTTCCGCCTCGTCGAATACTTTTGACTGTTCGGACTCAAATACTTCGTCTGTGACTTCCATATCCTCAATACCAAACCTCTGACCCATTTCTTTTCCGATTTTTGTCTTCAGATCATGGAACGCCGGCAGGCAATGAAGGAAAATCGCGTCTTTTTTCGCATTTGCCATAACTTCTTTAGTTACCTTATACGGAGTAAGCTCACGGATTCGTTCTTCCCACACCTCATCCGGCTCACCCATAGACACCCACACATCTGTATAAATAACATCTGCGTCTTTCGTGCCTTCTTCCACATTATCAGTCAGGGTAATGGTTGCGCCGGACTCTTCTGCGTAACCCCGGCATGTCTGAACCAGTTCTTCATTCGGGAAATATTTTTCCGTCGTGCAGGCTACAAAATGCATTCCAAGTTTGGAACATGCAACCATAAGAGAGTTGCCCATGTTGTATCTTGCATCTCCCATATACACCAGCTTAATGCCTTCCAGTTTTCCGAACTGTTCACGGATGGTCAGCATGTCCGCCAGCATCTGTGTCGGATGGTATTCATTTGTCAGACCATTCCACACCGGCACTCCCGCGTATTTTGCCAGTTCTTCCACAATTTCCTGGCCGAATCCACGGTACTCGATTCCGTCGTACATCCGGCCAAGCACCCTTGCCGTATCCTCTATGCTCTCTTTCTTTCCCATCTGGGAACCGGTGGGCCCCAGATATGTAGTTCCCATTCCCATATCGTGCGCCGCCACCTCAAAAGCGCAGCGGGTGCGGGTGCTGTCTTTCTCAAAAATCAGAGCTACATTTTTCCCTTTATAATTGTCCACCGGGATGCCTTTTTTCTTTTTTTCCTTCACATCCGCGGCCAGATCAAGCAGATAAACTATTTCTTCCTTTGTGAAATCCTTTAATGTAAGAAAATTTCTTCCTTTTAAATCCATAATTCTGTCCCTTTCTATCTGTATTAATGTGTGCACAAATGCCGGCAGCTTCATCCGGCTGACTGCACGGTCATACCGTTCCTCAATCAGCCTGAAAAGCTCATCTACAGTGTAAATCCTGTATTTCGGAATCCTCAGCTGCTTTGCGCAGGCTTCCAGCATGGCCATGTACAGTTCTTTATCCGTACTTCTCAGCGGCAGCTTCAATACAAAAGCCAGTTCTGCTTTCTCCATATCGCTGACGCCGCGCATCCGGCGCTCAAACCACGCTTCCTCATGCTCCTGGTCAATATAATAAATGATTCCTTCCAGACCGTAAAGCATCCGCTTAGCATCATAATAACCGATTTTCAGATTTTTTGCACTGCGTTTCCGGTCAAATTCAATAATACTTCCCAGTTTTACCCGGGGGCCGATCCTGTATACCTCCGCGTCTTCCGGCATCTTCACCCTCGGTTCTCTTCCCGGTCCGTAAATGCGGATCTCTATGATATCTGTATATCCCCGTTTCACAAGCGAACCCAGTGGCACGTTGTTGACCACTCCTCCGTCAATATAGCGGCGGCCGTCCAGCTTCTCATTGCGGAAGCCGATCAGATATGCGCTGGCCAGAAGATAATCCTTAAGCTTCCCCTCCGGAATATCCGAAATACTCAGATCCAGTTCCTTAAAATCTGTAAGGGAAAATGTGAGAATGCAGAATTCTTTTCCTGATCTTCTTATTCTTTCCTCATCTATATTTTTCTGAATGAGATTTTTAAGGGGCGTGATGTCCACTCCCCTCTCAGTCAGGATCCTCCTTGCCTCTGCCAGAATCTCACCGATGCGGTGTTCTCCGTCAAAAAGCTGTTCCATCCATGTATCGTCTACATCCATTACCTGGGAAAATGTAATATCCTTCCAGATCTGCTCCGCCTTTTCCGGATCATCCATACAGATCAGCGCGCCGTTCAGCGCTCCCACAGATGTTCCGGCAACGGCGTTAATCCTTACACCTGCCTCTTTCAGCGCTTTCCAGGCTCCGATCTGATACGCTCCTCTGGCTCCTCCTCCGTCAAGAACGAGACCGTATTCTTTTGACAGGTCAATCAACGGTTCCATCAGCACTTTCCTCCTGAATCTCTTATACCGGACCATATCAGTATACACTCATATGTATAAAAATGCAATATATATGTATAAAAATTCATTCTGTGTCATCAGGCAAAAATCGCCGCGGACATTTATGCCGCGGCGTATCTTATTGCTTTATTTCTTTTGGTATTCCTCTATTTTCCTCTTCTCTGTCTGGCTGCCTCAAACAGCAGAATGGAGGCGGCCACCGCCGCGTTCAGCGACTCTGTACATCCTTCCATGGGGATCCGTATCCTGCAGTCTGCGCACTCCGCAACTTCCTGACGCAGACCGTTTCCTTCATTTCCGATCAGGAACGCACAGCCCCGCCGGTAGTCTTCTCCGTCGTAAGTGCGCCTTCCTTCCAGATGTGCCGCGTATACACGCAGTCCGCCCGCCTTCAGCTCCATTACCGCCCCCGGCAAATCCTCCGCACGGTAAAACGGAAGCCGGAAAATAGCGCCCATTGTAGAACGGATTACTTTCGGATTATAAACATCCACACAGTCTTTGCTCATAAGTATGCCGGATGCTCCGGCAGCCTCCGCAGAGCGAAACACTGTTCCCATGTTTCCCGGATCCTGAAGATTATCCAGAACAAGAACAAGAGGCAGTCTTGCTCTTCCTGCAGCGCCGTCTCTGGCCGCGAAATGTCCTTCAAAGGGATCCTGCATAAATGCACGCTGTACATGAGTATGCGCAGCCGCTTTTTTCACACCTAATATATCCGCGAAACTGTATTCCGGCATATGTACCGCAGCCAGTACGCCCTGAGGCGTCTTTGTATCTGAAACCCGGGCAAACACTTCATCCGACAGCGTCTCCGTCCGGACTCCGGCCTTTTTGTATGCAGCTGTCTGCTCCCCACATTTTTTTTCATAACTTTCGGATACATAAAGGCAGTCAATCCATTCCATCGGGATCTCTTCCGCCATGCGGGGCCCTTCTGCCAGGAACAATTTTTCTTCTTCCCGGATCCTGCTTTTTTCTTTTAACCGAATCAGTTCTTTTACCTTCTGGTTTGATGTACTCGTTATCATAATTCTCTCTTTTCAGTCAGCTGTTATTTTTTCTTTGAATCAAATTTTTCCAGGATGTCGTTGGCGCCGATCAGGATCAGTATACCTTCTGCCGGCAGCGGAGCAGCAGGATCAAAAGTTACGTTTACTTCTTTTCCGAGAATAATGCCTACGACATTAATGCCGAACCGCTCACGCACTTTCATTTCCGCCAGACTCTTTCCAACCCATTTTTCCGGTACGATTGTTTCCACCATACTGTAATCGCTGGACAGTGCGATCCAGTCTGTAAACTCTCTCGCCACAAGATTCTTTGCCACACGGCTTCCCATATCAATTTCAGGATACACGACAATATCCGCTCCTACCCGCTCAAGAATTGATCCCTGAAGCTTATCTTTCGCCTTTACCAGCACTTTGGGTATTCCCATTTCCTTGCATAACATTGTTGCCATGATACTTGCCTCAAAGTTTTCGGATACGGCAATTACCACGCCGTCCAGATTTCTGCTTCCCAGAGATTCCAGTGCATCGGGATCCGATACATCCGCTTTGATTGCATAGGCAACCTGTTCCGATATTTCCTGAATTTTTTCATAAGATTCATCTACTGCAAGGACATCACACCCCATGGTTTCCAGTGTGGTCGCCACACTCCATCCAAAACTTCCGAGTCCTAAAACCGCATACTGCTTTTTCATAATTCTTTCCTTTCTGTTTCCTGTTATTCGCACAAAATAAACTTTCCCCTGTTTCCTTTTTCCAAACTATCCTATCATAACCCGTTTTTCCGGCAGTTCTCTGAACTGAGTGGACTTATTGGCGCGCCCGGAAAATACAAGTGCCATTGTCATCGGCCCGATTCGCCCCGCATACATAAGAATCATCAGGACAATGTGACTTCCGCGCGTCAGATGCGGAGTCAGATCAGCAGAAAGTCCCACAGTTCCCATTGCTGATGAAGCTTCGTACATCAGATTGAGCACATCCTTTCCCGGCTCAAAAATCGTAAGCGCCGCGACACCGCACAGCCAGAATGTAAATGTAACAACAAGAATGGTAACCGATGAACGGATTACATCTCCTTCTATCCTTCGTCCGAAACATTCCGTATCTCTCTTTCCCCTGAGAACACAGATTACAGTCAGAAGCACCATGGCCATTGTCGTCGTCTTAATACCGCCTGCTGTTCCCCCCGGAGATCCTCCAATAAACATCAGCACACATCCCAGAAGCCGGGAGCTTTCTGTAAGCCCGGACTGTGATACAGTGGCAAATCCTGCTGTCCTGGTCGTTACCGACTGAAAAGCAGACGCCATAAACTTTTCAAACACATTCATATTGCCGATGGTTTCCGGATTGTTGTACTCCAGAATAAAATATCCCAGTGTACCGGACAGAAGGAGAACCGCCGTCATGGTAATTACAACTTTGCTCTGCAGCTCCAGTTTTGTGGCTACTCTCCGCTTTGGCATCTTCTTTTTCACTACAGTTCTGATTGTAGACGCCACGTCATGCCATACTGTAAATCCGAGACCGGCTGACACGATCAGGAACATAGTTGTAAAATTAATCAGCGGAGAACTTACATACTCCATAAAACTGCTGTTTCCGATAATATCTACTCCTGCATTACAGAATGCGGAAATAGAATGGAAAATACCGTACCAGATTCCCTTGATTACTCCGAACTCGGGGATAAATTTAATCATGAACAGCACAGCGCCAATTCCCTCTACAAGGAATGTACCCTTCAAAATCCTGATGATAAATTTGACCATTCCGGACAGGGTATCCAAACCGTATGCCTGCTGGATCAATATCCTTCCTTTCATACTGATGCGCTTTCCAAGGATCAGAAAAAAGGATGCCGTACATGCAATAACTCCCAGTCCTCCGATCTGTATCAGAATCATCATAATGAACTGACCGGCCAGCGTAAACTGTTCTGCCGGAACGACCGTCACAAGACCGGTCACACAGACGCAGGTCACTGATGTAAAAAGTGCGTCTATGAACTCAATCGGCTTCTGATTACTAAACGGCAGCCAGAGCAGCACGCCGCCAAGAAAAATTACGCCGAAAAACCCCAGCGCTACAATCTGCATTGTTGTCAGCCTGACCCTTCTGGGGCTTTTTTTCTTTTCTTCCATAAACTTACTCTCCTGTTTCTTCGCTTTTACAGTCCGGCATTCCGCACACAAAAAAAGCCGGAACACCGGACTGTTCACAAGGCTATACTAACACACGCACCTGCCAATGACAAGCTAAGGAATCGTAAAAAAAGAGAGCCTCTGACGGCTCTCTTTTCGCTTATACTTTAAACCTGTATCCCACGCCCCAGATCGTTTCAATATACTGGGGATGTGAGGTATCGTATTCAATTTTTTCCCTGATTTTCTTAATATGCACCGTAACTGTGGCAATATCCCCGATAGACTCCATATCCCATATTTCCCGGAACAGTTCCTCCTTGGTGTATACGTGGTTCGGATGACCTGCCAGGAAAGTAAGCAAATCAAACTCTTTGGTTGTAAAGGACTTCTCTTCTCCATTAACCCACACACGTCTTGCCGTTGTATCAATCTTCAGTCCCCGGATCTCTATAATCTGGTTTTCCTCCACATTACTTCCGATCAGACGCTCATATCTTGCCAGATGCGCCTTAACCCGGGCTACAAGTTCGCTGGGGCTGAATGGTTTTGTCATATAATCATCTGCCCCCAGCCCGAGTCCTCTGATCTTGTCGATATCATCCTTTTTCGCGGACACCATGATAATGGGCGTGTTCTTTTCGCTCCGTATCTGCCGGCAGATCTCAAATCCGTCCACACCGGGCAGCATCAGATCGAGGATGATCAGATCAAATTCGCCGTTAAGGCCTTTGTTAAGACCTGTTTCTCCGTCGTTTGCCACCTCAACCTCAAAATTACTCAGCTCCAGGTAGTCTTTTTCCAGATCGGCAATACTCTCCTCATCTTCTACAATTAAAATACGCTTATTCATCAATCGGTACCTCCTGATATTTTCTTACAACAAAATACATTGTTGTGCCGGCGCCCTCTTCACTGGTGGCCCAGATATTTCCGCCATGCTCTTCCACAATTTTCTTGACAATAGAAAGGCCGATTCCGCTTCCTCCCTTGGAAGAATTTCTGGAAGCATCCGTCCGGTAAAACCTGTCAAATATGTACGGCAGATCCCGTCCGGATATGCCCTTTCCATTGTCGCCCAGTTCGACCTGAATAAAGTCTCCCACGTCCTTTATCTGCATTGTGATCTTTCCCTGAGGCTTATCCATATATTTGAGGGAATTTGATACAATGTTGTTGATAACCCTTCTCAGCTGTTCCGGATCCACTATAATTCTGCAGTCCTGCTCCATAAAATTATGATAACTGAACTCCACATTTTTGGCATCAAGTTCCATGGAAAGATCCTCCGCGCAGTCTTCAAAATAGCCTCTGGCGGATACAGTCGCGAAATTATACGGTATCCTGTTTGTATCAATCTTGGAATACAGCGTCAGCTCATTAATAAGAAGATCCATCTCATTAGCCTTATTATAAATCGTCTTAATGTATCTGTCCATCTTTTCCGGCGTATCAGCCACACCGTCCATAATGCCTTCCACATAGCCCTTGATGGCTGTAATCGGTGTCTTCAGATCATGGGAGATATTACTGATCAACTCTTTATTCTCCCTGTCAAACTCCACCTTCTCCTCCGCGTTTGCCTTCAGCCGCAGTCGCATCTCCTCAAAATCCTGACACAGCTGCCCGATCTCGTCGTCTGATTCCTGACGAATCTCAAAATCAAGATTTCCTTCCTTAATATTTCTGGCCGCCTTCTGAAGTTTCTCCAGCGGAACAGAAACCGAACGGTATATCCAGTAAATCAGAAGCCCCGCTGTAAAAAAAACAACTGCAAGATAAAGCTGTTGAAGTTCATCCGCTTTGCCCGGAACAAACGTATGCATGGCAACCGTCATAAAAATCATCGGCAGAATCATAACCGCCATAAACACAATTACAAGTTTTGTACGAAGCTTCATCGAATTATCCTTTCTGTCAGAATATTCTTCACAAAGGGGTCCGCCCCCTTTTGCCGAAGTTGTCTGACTTCTTTCTATTTTACAGGTCTTCGTTTTTTCCGTCAACCCATTTACTTTCTTGAGTTTCCGCAGAATTATCCCCCTCAGACATATCTGCCGCCTTTTGTTATTCACAACTTTCAAAAAATGGCCAAAATATAAGGAATCCTGTTCCTTTTTGATGTAAAATTAAGCT
>DWZZ01000168.1 GCA_019117305.1 Candidatus Mediterraneibacter merdigallinarum
TGAGAAAACTTCCGATTCTTGTATATCCGACACTTCACTATCAGAATGGTGGTCTGGAGATCGGCGGAGACGGATTTACAAAAGTAATCGATAACCTGCTTGTCGCAGGCGAGGCTGTCGGAGGAATCCACGGAAGAAATCGTCTGATGGGTAATTCTCTGCTTGATATCATCGTATTCGGACGCAACGCAGGAAAGGCTGCAGCGGCGAAAGCGAAGAATGTAGAGCTTGGAAACATGAATCTTGATCATGTACAGGCATATGCACAGGAACTTAAGGAAGCCGGACTTGATACCGGAGATGTTTCCCCGCTTCTGCTCCCGAAATATGCAAGACACGAGAGATAGAAGGGAGTAAGAAAAAAGAATGGATATATTAGCATGGTTTCAGGACAGCGTTCTTGGCAATACACTGATGGTTGTGTTTATGGTAGCTTTTATAGGCTATCTTGTTGGAAGCATTAAGATCCGCGGAGTAGAGCTTGGTACAGCCGGTGTTCTCCTTGTAGCTCTGGTATTCGGACATTTTGGATTTAAAGTGCCTGATCTGGTCAGGGAACTGGGACTGATCTGTTTCGTAACTTCTGTAGGATTTATTGCAGGACCTAAGTTCTTTCGGAATTTCAAGATTAATGCGAAATCCTATATCCTGCTGGGATTTATTATTATCGTAGTAGGAGCTCTGACTACGGTCGCAATTATTGAGATTGCAGGTGTTCCGTCAGATATCAGTGTAGGTATGATGTCAGGGGCTCTGACAAGTACGCCGGGTCTCGCGGCAGCAATTGATGCTACCGGATCCGCAAATGCGTCTGTCGGATATGGAATTGCCTACCCGTTTGGCGTTGTGGGCGTTGTACTTTTTGTACAGCTCGTTCCTAAACTTCTGAAAACAGACATGGCGGCAGAACGCGCGAAATTCGAGGCTGCCCAGAACGTTGGAGACGACCAGCTGAAAAAGAAAAGCAAACTGTTTGTTGTGGATGAGATGGGGCTTTTCCCGTTTGCACTCGCCATCGCACTGGGAATTATCCTGGCCAAGATCGTAATTCCGCTCCCGGGCGGAGCAGAGTTCTCGCTGGGAACCTCAGGCGGTCCGCTGATCGCAGGTCTGATCCTCGGACATTTCGGACATGCGGGAAAGATCAGTTTCCATGTAGAGAAATCAGTTCTGGAGTGCTTAAGAGAGTTTGGTCTTGCGCTGTTCCTTATCGGAGCCGGCGTGGAGGCCGGTGCAGGATTTATCGAAATCCTGAAAGAGCAGGGAGTTGTTCTTTTCCTTTACGGCGCACTCATCACACTGATTCCGATGCTTGTCGGATATTTTGTGGCAATGAAGCTGATGAAACTGAGCCTGTTTAACACATTGGGATCCATCTGCGGAGGTATGACAAGTACCCCGGCTCTTGGAACTTTGATCCGTGTAACTGGTACAGATGATGTAGCCTCCGCATATGCGGCGACTTATCCGGTAGCTCTTGTGTTCGTTGTACTGAGCTGCCAGTTTATCGGTATTTTCCTGTAAAATCAGGAGGATTATTATAAAAATATCATCAAATAGGGAAGGAGTTGATTAACATGCGTGAAATTAATGTAAGTACACTTACGGATGTGATCGAGAAACTCTGTATTGAGGCAAACAATCATCTTCCGGAGGATGTGAAATGTGCGATCCGTGACTGCCGTGCATGTGAAGACGGCAATATTGCTCAGGGTGTTCTGGACAATATCATCGAGAACTTTGAGATCGCAGACAATGAGAATGTGCCGATCTGTCAGGATACCGGCATGGCATGTGTATTTCTTGAGATCGGACAGGATGTACATCTTGTAGGAGGAGATCTC
The DNA here is from genome assembly GCA_019117305.1 of Candidatus Mediterraneibacter merdigallinarum. Lineage (GTDB taxonomy): Bacteria > Bacillota > Clostridia > Lachnospirales > Lachnospiraceae > Mediterraneibacter > Mediterraneibacter merdigallinarum. Next base: position 1,845 of record DWZZ01000168.1, read on the forward strand.
AGAGAGGCAGTGGACGAGGGAGTCCGCCGCGGATATACAAACGGATATCTGCGTAAATCCGTCGTAAAGGATCCGGTGCGCCGTGGAAATACGGGAGACAACACTCCGGCAATGCTCTATACGGAAATTGTACCGGGTGAAAATATCAAGATCACAGTAGGACCGAAGGGATTCGGCAGTGAGAATATGAGCCAGATCCGTATGTTCAAGCCTTCAGTAGGTCTTCAGGGTATCAAGGACTTTATAATTGAGGCAGTGGAAACAGCCGGTCCGAATCCGTGTCCGCCTATGGTAGTTGGTGTTGGTATCGGCGGAACATTTGATAAATGCGCACTTCTGGCAAAGAAAGCGCTGATGCGGCCCCTGGATTCTTCCAATCCGGATCCGTTCTATGCAGATCTTGAAAAAGAAATGCTTGAGAAGATTAATGAGCTGGGAATCGGTCCTCAGGGATTCGGCGGAAGAACAACGGCAATCGGCCTGAATATTGAGACAATGCCCACACATATCGCAGGAATGCCCTGTGCAGTTAATATCAACTGTCATGTGACACGCCACAAATCGGAGGTGATATAAATGGCAAGAAAGATTACATTACCACTCACAGAGGAACTTGCTAAAACACTCCACGCAGGAGATCAGCTGCTTCTTACAGGAACGATTTATACTTCCCGTGACGCCGGACACAAGAGAATGTGCGAGGCGCTGGCAAAAGGAGAAGATATCCCCTTTGATCCGAAGGATGCAACGATCTATTATGTAGGACCGACTCCGGCAAAACCGGGACAGGTAATCGGAAGCGCCGGCCCTACAACCAGCGGACGTATGGATGCATATGCTCCGACTATGATGTCTGTGGGAGCACGAGGCATGATCGGAAAAGGCGCACGTCTTCCGGAGGTAGTGGAAGCCATGAAGAAATACAGCGGCGTGTATTTCGGAGCTATCGGCGGAGCCGGAGCACTGCTTGCAAAATGTATCAAAAAAGCAGAGCTTATCGCATATGAAGATCTGGGAGCAGAAGCACTCAGAAAGCTTTATGTAGAAGATATGCCGGTTGTTGTTATCATCGACAGTGAAGGTAATAACCTGTACGAAGAAGGAAGAAAAGCATATCTTGATTCTAAAAAATAATTGACGTCAGATAATAAAAGATGTAAGATTCAGGCAGTATTTATAGTTTTATACTGCCTGAATTTTTTTGAAAGAGATACTCTGAGGTTTGCTGAAGAGAGAGGAGAAAACGGCAATGAAGAAAAAGAAAATCGTGTATTGTATGTATTATATTCTGATGTTTCTGCCGTTGGTGGTTACTGTTATATCGCTGATTTTTCTGCCGGACCGGATTCCCGCTCATTATGGATCTGAGAATCAGGTGACCCGTTGGGGAAGTAAATATGAAACGCTTATCTTTCCGGCAGAGACGATGATCTGTGGTGCCATTATAACAGCAGTGCCAAAAAGTGCCGCCGGAAAGAAGAAAGATGCAGAGAATAATGAAAATTCTGTATTAATAATCGGAATAGCCGTCCTGCTTTTGTTTAATCTGATGACATTTTACTTTCTGCTTGCAGATTTCAGACAGATACGTAATCTTTCAGATATGCCCGTTGATATTACCGGCCTTGTATTCTGCTATTTGGGGACTGCGATAATATTATGTGGCATTTTTATGCCGAAATTGAAAAGAAACTCATTGATCGGTCTCAGAACCAAATGGAGTATGAAAATTGAAGTAACCTGGGAAAAAAGCCAGAAATTCGGCGGAATAAGCTTTGTTATATCCGGCGCATGCATAGTTGTGTCCAGCCTTTTCACAGAAGGAGCGATGTGTGTGGTATGGTCGCTGGGAATTCTGGTCGTTGATGTAATCATAGATATTATCTACACCCGGATTGCGGCCTGTAAATACAGCTGAATTTGAATTTGTGAGGAGGATAACTTCCGCCGGGAAGTCCGGGTATGGTGCCGGAGAGCACGCTTTCGCT
>DWZZ01000169.1 GCA_019117305.1 Candidatus Mediterraneibacter merdigallinarum
TGTCGTCAAGGGACTCATAAGACCAGTCCGGATAAAGAGATTTGAATTTATTTATGTGATTGCGCTTACCGTGAAGTTTTTTTCCCGCAAGGTTGGCCAGCTTCTCCGTCTCATATACATAATCCGCCACATCTCTGTTATATTCAATTTCAAACCTTCCCGGATACCAGCCTTCCAGTTCCTCAAAATGTTCCGGCGTCACATTATACAGCCGGAATGGCATTCCTGTGTCACGGGAATACTCCATCAGATAATCAAGCGCGGCGTGAACATTCTCCCGATCTCCTGCCGGATAGGAAAAAGCGATGCCGTTATCTTCACTGCGGAATACAAGGGCATTCTGAACCACCGCAAATTTCACCCGGTAATGCCTGGACCAGAGGTAAACATTTACAAAAGTACGTTCGCAGCTTCTCCCCGGAGCCTTATTAAAATAGCTGCTGATCAGCTCTTTATCTTCCAGTTCCGGACGTTTAAATATCGGTTCATCCATATGATATCAATCCTCCATTTTTGCCAGTTTGGCGGTCTGATCTGCCGCAATCAGACTGTCAATAATTTCGTCCAGATCTCCGTTTAATACAGAATCCAGCTTGTGCAGCGTCAGTTTGATCCGATGGTCTGTCACACGGCCCTGTGGGAAATTATATGTTCTTATTTTTTCCGAACGGTCTCCGGTTCCGATCTGGCTTCTTCTTGCCTCAGCCTCGGAAGCCTGCCGCTTTTCAAGTTCCAGGTCATATAGTTTCGAGCGCAGGAGCCGGAATGCTTTTTCTTTATTCTGAAGCTGAGACTTTTCTGTCTGGCTGTAAATTACAATCCCGGTAGGGAAATGAGTCAGACGGACCGCAGAGTCTGTTGTATTTACACACTGTCCTCCGTTTCCGGATGCGCGCATAACGTCGATACGGATATCTTTTTCGTCAATTACCACATCCACTTCTTCCGCCTCGGGCATAATTGCTACCGTAATTGTGGATGTATGAATTCTTCCGCCGCTCTCTGTCTCCGGCACACGCTGAACCCGGTGCACACCGCTTTCATATTTCAGTCTGGAGTAAGCGCCCTGTCCGGAAATCATAAATACACATTCCTTAAAGCCGCCGATTCCGTTTTCATTTAAAGAAATCATCTCTGTCTTCCATCCGCGGCTGTCCGCATAATGGACATACATACGATAAATCTCCGCGGCAAACAGAGCGGCCTCATCCCCGCCTGCGCCGGCACGGATTTCAACGATAACATTTTTGTCATCGTTCGGGTCCTTGGGAAGCAGCAGGACTTTCAGCTCCTGTTCCAGTTCTTCCACCCGTTTTCTGGATTCGCTGAGTTCTTCCTTTGCCAGCTCCTTCATTTCCTCGTCCGACTCTTCTTCGAGAAGGAGCAGACTGTCCTCTATATTCTGTTTACATTTCTTATATTCCTGGTAAGCTTCAATGATCGGAGCGAGATCGCTCTGTTCCTTCATCAGTTTTCTGAAGCGTTCCGGATCATTTGCCACATCCGGCTCCTGAAGTTCGCCCATCAGTTCTTCATAACGGATCAGCAAATCATCTAATCTGTCAAACATTTCTATCTATCCTTTCCATTCGTTATCATACCTGCCGCATACTACCCGGTCAAGTCCTGCCAGGTCTTTTCTGACCCGGACGTCAGAAAACCCGGCCTGTATCATAAGCTCCGCAACTTCCCGGGCCTGATCATATCCGATCTCAAATATCAGCATGCCTCCCTGTTCCAGGTATGATCTGCTTTCCTTTACAATCCTTCTGTAAAAATAAAGCCCGTCTTCTTTTCCGTCCAGCGCGCAGATCGGATCATGCATTTTCACTTCATCCTGCAGGCAGTCAATTTCGGAAGTGCGAATATACGGAGGATTAGAAAGTATCATACTATACCTTCCTTCCACATTCTCAAACAGATCTCCCTGCACAAACCGGGCTTCTATGTGATGTCTTTCAGCGTTTTCTTCTGCAACGGCAAGTGCTTTTTCTGAAATATCTGCTCCGGTTCCCTGAGCAAGGACTTCCGCTCTTTCTCCGCTTCCGGATAAACCGTTTTTCTTCAGATAATACAATACACTGATTAAAATACATCCGGATCCGGTACACATATCCAACAGACAAATGCCGTTACCCGCTGCCGGGATTTTACCGTCTGTCAGAAATTTGAGTGCCGTTTCCACCAGAATCTCTGTATCCTGCCGGGGAATCAGTACATTTTCATTTACCCGGAAAGACAGCCCCATAAATTCCTGTTCACCGGTCAGATGCTGAAGAGGTATATGTTCCGCCCTCTTCTTTATAAGAGACCGGTATCTTTTATACTGCTCATCACCAATCTGCATTCCGGGTTCTGCAAAATAAGCGGTGCGGGTAATTCCGGTTACGTATTCCAGGAGATACCAGGCATCCAGCGCCGCATCCGGAATCCCGGCCTGGGCAAGTTCCTGCTTTCCTGTGTCACAGGCCTCTTTCAGCGTCATAAATTCTCCCTCTGCCAGGTTTTCCAGTCAAACACTTCCTCCACAGCCCGGATTCCGACCTCAATCATAGAGTCATCCGGCTCTTTTGTAGTCATATTCTGCACCCACATGCCCGGCTTACTTAAAAGATTAACAAAAGAATTGTCGCTATTTCCCGCCAGCCGGATAATTTCATAGGATACTCCGGCAATCAAAGGGAAAAGTGCAATCCGCAGCACTACCCTCAGAACAGGAGATTCTGTGACAATAAAAAAGCAGAAAATAATACTTACAATCATTACGAAAAAAAGAAAACTTGTTCCACATCTTTTATGCTGCTTTGAACTTTTTCTTACATTCTCCACATTCAGTTCCAGTCCGTGCTCGATGCAGTTAATGCACTTGTGTTCCGCGCCGTGATACATAAATGTTCTTTTGATATCTTTTGTCCTGGAAATAAGAAGAATATAAAGCAGGAAAATAACAACCCGGATTACCCCTTCAAATACTGTCATAACTGCTCTGGAAGACGTATATCGCTCTACAATACTGCTCAGATAATACGGAAGTATCATAAAAATTGCTACAGCAAGAATCACAGCTACTGCTACAGTAAGATTTAAAAAGATCTTTTCCTGCTTTTCTCTTTTTGCAGCCTCTGCCTCCGTAAGGAGCTCTTCCTCCTCATCTTCAAAAAAGCCTGCTGAATAAGTCAGTGTCCTCATTCCCAGAACAAGTGAATCTACAAAATTAAATATCCCCCGGATAAACGGAATCTTTAAAGGTGTTTTCCAGGGAATCACACTTTTATAGTCCTTCACATCCACCACGATTTCACCGTCTGGTTTACGGACTGCCACGGAATATTTTGATCCGTTGCGCATCATAATGCCTTCCAGGACCGCCTGTCCGCCTATATTCGATGATTTCATTGTGCCTCCTGTCTTATAAACAACAAAGAGGCTGAGATGATCTCACCTCAGCCTGCAACGTATCATTTTTATTTAATACCATATTTTTTGTTGAACTTGTCAACACGGCCGCGAGCCTGAGCTGCTTTCTGCTGACCTGTATAGAACGGATGGCATTTGGAGCAGATTTCCACATGGATGCTTTCCTTTGTAGAACCTGTAGTAAATGTGTTGCCACAGTTGCAGGTCACTGTTGCCTGATGATATTCCGGATGGATTCCTTCGCGCATGATTTTCACCTCTCTATTTAAAATACTTATTTTACTCTATAAACAGCTTTCTAATTGTAGCATAAGATATTTTCTTTTGCAACTATTTTTTAATAAACTTCTGTCACATTATATGAATTTCTGTCGGATTACCTGGCGCACAAGTTCACTGTTTGACTTTGTATGTGCAAACATATTCAGAAGATTATCCACAGCCTCCTCTGCTTTCATTCCATTCATCGCTCTTCTGATAATATAAGCCGCTTCCTGCTCTTCTTTTGTCAGAAGAAGATCTTCCCGCCTTGTGCCGGATTTCGGTATGTCAATTGCCGGAAACATCCGTTTTTCCTGAAGTCTGCGGTCCAGCATCAGTTCCATGTTGCCGGTTCCTTTGAACTCTTCATATACCACATCATCCATCTTGCTGCCTGTATCCACAAGAGCTGTGGCAAGAATGGTCAGACTGCCGCCTTCCCGCATATTTCTCGCAGCCCCGAAAAAGCGCTTCGGCATATACAGCGCAGCCGGGTCAAGGCCGCCGGAAAGCGTTCTTCCTGAAGGCGGAACCGTAAGATTGTACGCTCTTGCCAGTCGTGTTATACTGTCCAGAAGAATCATAACGTCCTTTCCATGTTCTACCAGACGCTTTGCCCTTGCGATCACCATCTCAGAAACTCTTTTGTGATGCTCCGGGAGTTCGTCAAATGTAGAATAAATTACTTCCACATTAGGCCCCGCAATAGCTTCTCTGATATCCGTAACCTCCTCCGGACGTTCATCTATCAGCAGAATCAGGAGATGCATATCCGGCTCCGTTTTCTGAACAGACAGTGCCGCTTCCTTTAAAAGCGTAGTTTTTCCAGCCTTCGGAGGGGATACGATCATCCCTCTCTGGCCTTTTCCAATAGGAGAAACCAGATCTACAATCCGCATGGCCGTAGAACTTCCGGGAGTTTCAAGACGAATTCTCTGATTCGGGAAAATCGGAGTCAGGTCTTCAAAATTCTTACGCTTCAAAGCTTCCGCCGGACGCAGACCATTAATCGTAGACACATATAATAGAGCGCTGAATTTTTCTCCCTGGGTCTTAACCCTTGTATTTCCGGTCAGAATATCTCCGGTTTTAAGACCAAATCTTCTGATCTGAGACGGAGAAACATACACATCATTCTCCCCCGGAAGATAATTTTCGCTGCGGATAAACCCATAGCCGTCCTGAAGCACTTCAAGAATCCCGTTCGCCACATGTCCGCTGTCAAGCATCTCAATATCGGTTTCTTCCTTTTTCTCCCGCATTTCTTCTTTTACTTCTTCTTTTGCCTCCGCGCTGGCCGCTTTCTGACGCTCCTGCTCATCCAAAGCAAGCATTGCATCGATCAGATCACTTTTTTTCATACCTGAAATACCGCGCATTTTTCTTGCTTTTGCCAGCTCTTTGAGCGTAGCCAGGGGGAGAGATTCATACTTTTCTCTTGTCATATTTGGTTTCCTTTCCTGTTTACTCATACCATTATTCCTGTCCGGTCTTTTACTTGTTCTTTCCTTTGTGCTGTTCTGTGTTTTTGCTTAAATGCTTCAGGAATCTTCGTCTGAACTGACGATAATCGAAATCTCGCATTGCATAACCTGATAAGGAGCCCCACGTCAACGCATGAATGCGCAAAACAATCTCCTATCTGAATATATATTCCGATTATACAGACCGGCCCCGCACTTGTCAAGTTTGAACAGGAGTGTTATTATAAACCGTGTTAAAGATGACGGGAACAGCGCTCGCAGAAACGTCTGTTTCCACCATATGAAACTGCTGGGAGGATGTCCTTTTTATGGATAATAAAAAACGCTGGGGTGAACGGCGGTATTATTCTCTTGACTATGAACTGAAAAATACATTTGGCGAAAAGGTCTACAAAATCACACTGAACGGAGGCATGACCTGTCCGAATCGGGACGGGCGCTGCGGTACCGGCGGATGTATCTTCTGCAGCGCAAAAGGCTCCGGTGATTTTGCCGGCTCCGCCGCTCTTCCGATAGAGGCGCAGCTCGCCAGAGGGAAAAAGGATCTGGCGCAGAAACGCCCTATCCGCTCCTACATTGCCTATTTCCAGGCGTTTACCAACACCTACGCTCCTGTGGATTATCTGGAAAATATTTTTTCCCGGGCCGTCAGGGATCCGGATGTAAAAGTTCTGTCTGTGGCCACACGGCCGGACTGTCTTGGAAAAGATGTGCTGCATCTTCTGGAACATCTGAACCGGATCAAACCGGTCTGGGTGGAACTGGGACTGCAGACGATTCATCCACGCACGGCAGATTATATTCGCAGAGGCTATCCTCTGGAAGTTTTTGACAAAGCCGTATCAGACCTTCGTGCGGCAGGCATCCGGATAATTGTCCATGTCATCCTTTTTCTTCCCGGAGAAACGGAAGAAATGATGATGGAAACCATTGATTATCTGAACCGGACAGATATTCAGGGGATCAAGCTGCAGCTTCTGCACATTCTCCAGGGAACAGATCTTGCGCTGGACTATGAAAAAGCTCCTTTTTATGTTCCGGATATGGAAACGTATATCCGGGTGCTGGGCAGATGCGTCGCCCGGCTCCGGCCGGATATTTCCATACACCGTCTGACCGGAGACGGACCGAAGGAGCTTCTCATTGCGCCTCTCTGGACCGGCGCAAAACGAACCGTACTGAACCGATTTCAGCAGTATCTGAAAGAAAATGACATATGGCAGGGAAAGGAGTATTATGGCTGAAACATATACTTTATACAAATTAATAGTTTTATATATGCTTGACAAGGTGGATTTTCCCCTTACCACATCACAGATTTCCGAATTTATACTGGATAAAGGATATACCTCCTACTTCCGGCTTCAGGAGACGCTTTCCGAGCTGGGCGATTCCGGTCTTCTCAGCGCAGAGACAACCCACAACCGCACGCTCTACCATCTGACAGAAAGCGGTGCGGAGACAATCCACTTCTTCGCAAATAAGATTTCGCCTGCCATACAGCAGGATATTGATGATTTTCTCCGGGAAAAACAGTATGATCTGAAAGAGGAATCTTCTGTAAAATCTGACTATTACCTGAATACAAACCGGGAGTTTGAAGTACGGTGTCAGATTATGGAAAACGGCTTCAGCCTGATCGACCTGAAACTCACCGTACCCACCGAAAAGGAGGCCGAGTCCATTGCCGCAAACTGGAGCCGTCAGAGTCAGGAAATTTATACCCTATTGCTCTCGAAGCTTCTCTAGATATTCTTTTATCTGTTTTTCATATCCCAGCTCGCCGGGTTCATAGAACCTGGCGTCTTTTATTTCATCCGGAAGATACTGCTGCTTTACATAATGATCCGGATAGTCATGGGCATACTTATACCCTATTCCGTGCCCCAGTTTTGCGGCGCCCTTATAGTGGGAGTCCTGCAGATGTACCGGTACGGTAGTCCTG
>DWZZ01000170.1 GCA_019117305.1 Candidatus Mediterraneibacter merdigallinarum
CCCCACATCCGGCTTCCTTCAGATCCCACCTCACAGTGGGCACCCTTGCCTTCGGCTATATCCTTCCCGCTACCGGGCGGATTCAGGACTTGCACCTGTTAGAAACGTGCGCCGCCAGGCGCACATATAAACTCCTCTGCACCGATGGTACAGAGGAGTTTCTTTAGATCTGTTCTGTTTTATTTTAAAAATGCTGAAACGTATACCTCTCAGACATAAGGTTTTCTGTTATTGCTTTTCAGGCAAGAAAATCCGGTTTTCCTTTCTCTAATCCCTCTTTAACCATAATCTGAAGCGCCTGCTTTTTGTTTTGTATCAGTACATGGTCATGGACTCCCCCAAACTCTCCGTCCAGAGTCCAGGGAATCTCCTCAACAGATTCAAAGTGAATTTCTCCGGTTTTAAATGAGTACATTCTTTCTGAATTGATCTGTTTCATCACAAGGGCCCCTAAGATCTCATTCAGTTCGATAGGATTTTTCGGTGTTTTAATCAACGTCACCTCAAATTCCCCATCGTCAAACACCACGTCTCTGCCGATTATTCCTCTGAAGCCCCCCACAGATCTGGAATTTGTTACCATGCCAAATATAAACTCATCTTCAAACTCTTCCCCGTCATGCTGAACTTTTATGCGGTAGGACGGAATATTAAATATTCTCTTTGTCCCCTCCAGCACATACGCAAGGTGGCCCAGAATATTTTTCATACTCTGTTTTGTCTCATATGACACGTCCGTAAACAGGCCGAATGCCGCGATATAAATGAAAAAATCATCGTTAAATCTGCCCACGTCACATGCAAACGGAATTCCGTTCACTGCCGTATCTGCCGCTTCAAGAATATTCCTGGAAATATGAAGACTGCTGGCAAAATCATTGGTTGTTCCTGTAGGAATATATCCGATGGGAACTTTCTTTTCCCTGTTTTCCATTCCGGAGACAACTTCATCGAGTGTTCCGTCCCCGCCGCTGCATACAACCAGATCGTATTCTCCCGTATACGTTCTGGTTTTATCCAGAGCATCGTGATATTTCTGCGTCGGATATACGGTCACTTCATACCCGGCTTTTACAAATATATCCAGCACATCCGCCAGTTTTGGCTTCAGCTGTCCGACCCCGGAAAGAGGATTATAAATAAACAACAGTTTTTTCACGTCTATACTCTCCTTTCTGCAGAGCAGCGCCCTGCGTCTCTCTGTTGGTCCGCGCTGTCTCCGGTACTTTACACTGCCGCCTGTACCGCCGGGCCTTTTACCGGTTATAACAAAAGGCTGCACATAAGCACAGCCTTTACGTCGGTTTCTTTATCTATTCTGATACTGCTTTTCCGCGAATTTATGTATTATACCGCGTCAAAAAAAGTCTTTATATCTTCCGCCGCTTTCTTCTCATCCTCACCGTCCGTCACAACAGTAAGTTGTTCTCCCCCTGACAAGGTCAGGCTCATCATACCCATAATACTTTTCGCGTTAATGTTCTTCTCGCCCACCTGGATATATACCTTGCTGGCATACTGACTTGCCTTCTGTACCAGCAGTGCAATCGGCCTTCCATCAAATCCTCTGTCTGATCTAACTACAACAGATGTCTTAATCATATTAATCCTCCTTGTTCTTGCCTTACCCGATCTGCCATTTCGCTCAGCTTCCGCAGTCTGTGATTGATGCCTGATTTGCCCACCGGAGGTGTCAGGGATTCCCCCAGTTCTTTCAGCGTAGCGTCCGGATTGGCAAGGCGGGCAAGGGCAGCCTCCACCAGTCCTTCCGGCATCTTGTCAAAGCCTATCGTATCCCGGAGATAAGTAATATCTTCAACTTGTTTCACAGCCGCTGAAACCGTCTTATTAATATTGGCAGTCTCGCAGTTTACTTTCCTGTTTACGGTATTGCGCATTTCCTTGAGTATTCTTACATTTTCAAGAGCCATAAGCGACACATGCGCTTCCATAATATTCAGAATATCTACTATCTGGGAGCCCTCTTTCAGGTAAACAACAAATGATTTCTTTCGAAGCACTATCTTTGCGTCCATGCCGAAACCGCACATAATATCGCAGATCTGTCCGGCCATTTCTTTTGAGCTGCACACAATCTCGAAATGATACGACTTGTTTGGATCGCTCATGGAGCCTGACGCCTGAAACGCGCCTTTAAGGAATGCTCTCCGGCAGCAGATCTGCTGCACGATCAGAGGATTCACGGCATGTGCGTCATCGGCAGAAGATGAATTTTCTCCGATCATTTTCGTTGCCTGGAGAATCCGCAGCGCGTCTTCATGCCGCCTGACGACAACCGCATAAGATACGCTCTTTTTCGCCACATTTCTCCTGACAGAGATATCAGTCTTTATATTAAATGTTTTTTCTATCAATGTAAAGACTTTTCTTGCAACAAGAACATTTTCCGTATGGATTTTTATCCCGCAGCGGTCAAACCGGTTAATCACAACCGTTCCGCACAGTCCGATAAAAGCTGCAAGCTCCGCGATCCTGCAGTGCCTGGCCGGACTGATATTTTTTGCCAGTTCTTCCCTCACATTTCCAGAAAATGACATATCCATCACCTTTCTGTACCCGGCCCGGCAGCCGGCTGTTATTTTCGTTTTGTAACAGCGTCCTTCCCAATATCCCGGTGTTCGATACGCACGCCGTAATTTTCCTGTTTTTCCAGCATCTGATACAATGCATTGGCAATCGTTACTGACCGGTGCTTGCCACCGGTGCATCCGATGGAAATCACCAGCTGATTTTTCCCTTCCAGGATATAGTTCGGAATCAGAAATTCTACCATATCTTTCAGCTTATTCAGAAACAGCCTGGCTTTTTCATTCTCCATTACATAATCCTGCACTTCCGGATCATTTCCGGTCTTTGCCCGAAGTCCGTCAATATAGTAGGGATTCGGCAGAAATCTTACGTCAAATACCAGATCTGAATCCTGCGGTATGCCGTACTTAAAGCCAAAGGACATAACCGTAATATACAGATTGCAGAAATGCTGGTCCTTTACAAAGATTTTATCCAGCTCAATCTTCAGCTCTCTCGTCAGCATTTTGCTTGTATCCAGAATATAGGTTGCTTTCAGCTTCAGGAACATAATCCGTTCCCGCTCTTTCGCAATACCTGTATCCACCCGCCCGGATCCGCTTAAGGGATGCTGGCGCCGGGTCTCTTTGTACCGCTTTATCAGCACGTCATCGCTGGCGTCCAGGAAAAGAATTTCATAGGCAATTTCTTTTTTATCCATTTCCCGCAGCACGTCCTGAAGGCCTGAGAAATCCTGACCGCCCCGCACGTCAAGCCCCAGAGCCGCCTTGTCCACGTCTCCCTCCTGCCCGCCAAACAGCTCTACGAACCGCATCAGCAGCGGAATTGGCAGGTTATCCACACAGAAATAGCCCATATCTTCCAGCATCTTCAGAGCAGTCGACTTTCCTGCTCCTGACATTCCTGTAACAATTACCAAACGCATTTTCTAAAATTCTCCTATTCTCTTCACTTCCGGTTCAAGATCCACGCCGAATTTTTCCTTTACACGCGCTCTTACCTGATCCATCAGCTGTATTACGTCCGAAGCGGTTGCGCTGCCCCGGTTAATCACAAATCCGCAATGCTTTTCAGATACCTGGGCATCTCCCACACGAAATCCTCTCAGTCCTGCATCCTGAATCAGCTTTCCTGCGAAATATCCTTCCGGCCTTTTAAATGTACTTCCTGCACTGCCGTATTCCAGAGGCTGTTTTGACACCCTCTTTTCTTTCAGCTCATCCATACGCGCGCGGATATCCTCCTTCCGCCCTCTGTTCAGTTTCAGGACAGCCTCCAGCACAACATAATCGTTTCTGGCGATCACACTGGTCCGGTAGCTCATTCCCAGTTCCGATACGGGAATATCCAGCATCCCGCCTGCAGGAGTAAGCACCCTCGCGCTCTCCACAACCTGCTTCATTTCACCCCCGTAAGCCCCGGCATTCATTCTGAGGGCCCCGCCCAGCGTTCCCGGAATACCGGAAGCGAATTCCAGACCTGTAAGTGAAGCTTCCAGAGCTGCGGAAGCTGTTTTTGAAAGCAGCGCGCCTGCCTGAGCATATACTCTTTCGCCTTCCGCGTATACACTGTTCATCTTCTTATAAATCTGAATAATTACACCCCGGTATCCTTTATCGCCTACAAGGAGGTTACTCCCATTTCCGATAATATAATAGGGAACATTCTCCTGCCGGCATAACTCTATAATCCGTCCGATCTGTTCTGCCCGATCCGGAGTAACAAAATAATCTGCCGGGCCCCCGATCCGGAATGTAGTATGCCTGTTCATAGGTTCGTCTATAAAAACATTTTCCTGTCCCGCGGTCTTGCATAATGCTTTAAATAAATCCATAAAAATCTCCGTCTTCTCTTAATTTCCTCCGGTTTTTCTCCTCTGAAAAACGCTTTTTCAGGGCCGGAACGACAAGCCTTTCTTTCTCCGAAAGGTATGTAGACATTATAGTGCAACTGGTCCTCAAAGTAAAGAAGCCTGCCGAAATCTTGCAAAACACGTACAGACAGTGTATAATAATCGGGTATCTGTATTTTTTTATCAGTGCCGGAAACGGCATTCCACTATACAAAAGGAGTGAACAAAACAGTGGATTCTGGTGACAGTTTTCTATTTATTATATTGATTATTCTATTAATGTTATCTGCATTTTTCTCATCTTCTGAGACAGCACTGATGACCGTAAACAAAATCCGTCTCCGCTCCCTTGCGGATGAGGGCAATAAACGCGCGGCCATGGTTCTTGACATTACGGAAAACCATACTTCCAAAATGCTCAGTGCTATTCTGATCGGCAACAATATTGTCAATATTTCCGCATCATCACTTTCTGCTACACTTGCATATGCCTTTGGCGGATACATGGTCAGCATCGCAACTGCGGTTCTTACTGTGGCTATCCTTGTTTTTGGTGAAATAACGCCCAAGAACTACGCGACAGTAAACGCGGAGAAGATCGCTCTGAGATACATTCCGGTTATCCGCTTTTTTATGACTGTCATGACTCCGGTCATATTTATTATCAATCTGTTTTCCCGGGGAATTATGTATCTTCTCCGTGTGGATCCCAAAGCCGCTGACAAAGCCCTGACGGAAGAGGATCTGCGGACCATCGTGGACGTAAGCCACGAAGACGGAATTATCGAATCCGGCGAAAAGGAAATGATCTACAATGTATTTGATCTGGGCGACGCCAATGCCAAAGATATCATGGTGCCAAGAGTACATGTAACATTTGCCAATGTAGATAATACCTATGACGAGCTGATTGAGATTTTCCGGGAAGACAAGTTTACCCGGCTTCCCGTGTATGAAGAAAATCCGGACAATATCGTTGGAATCATTAATATGAAAGATCTTCTTCTGTACAACAGGGATGAGTCCTTTCATATAAGAGATATTATGCGCCAGCCGCATTTTACTTATGAATATAAAAACATTTCCGAACTTCTTGTGGAAATGAGGGATTCCACATTTAATATTGCTATTGTCCTGGATGAATACGGAGAAATGGCCGGTCTCATCACTCTGGAGGACATTCTGGAGGAGATCGTAGGTGAAATCCACGATGAATATGACGAACAGGAAGATGACAGGATACGGCAGATTTCGGACAATGAATATATCATAGAAGGTTCCCTTAACCTGGATGATGTAAATGACCGGCTGGGTACTGCTTTTGAATCTGAAGATTATGATTCTCTGGGCGGGTTTATTATCGAACAGCTTGACGACCGGCTTCCGGAGGTAAACGATGAAGTCACCACAGAGGACGGAGCCCGTCTTGTTGTGGAAAAGCTGGATAAAAACCGGGTGGAAAGCGTACATGTCTACCTGCCTGAACCGGAAGACACAGAGAACAGGGAATCAAAATCCGTCGAGGAGCCTTCTGCTGACGCAGCCGCTGAAAATAAAGTGGAAAATGCAGCGTCCGAAAATGAATAAACTATATAATCAAAGGCTTTGACCGGTCATAAAAAGCAGGCTGACCGCCATGATATATTTATTCAATGACAGTCAGCCGTTTTTTATGCGTGTTTCCTGCCGTCCTTCATGCACGTTTTGCAGTGTTTCGCATATTCTATTACAGAATAATCAGGAAAAGGAGCATGATCTATGCCCTATTCTATTATGCTCGATGCAGGTCACGGGGGACGGGACCCGGGTGCAGTATACAACGGAAGACAGGAAAAGGACGATACACTGGCTCTTACTCTGGCCATCGGCGAAATTCTTCAGGACCGGGGAATTGATGTAGAATATACCCGGACAACAGACGTATATGAAACACCGTACCAGAAAGCAATGGAAGCCAATGAGGCAGGAGCGGACTTCTTCATTTCCATTCACCGCAACTCTTATCCCACTGACAACGCGGTTTCCGGTGTGGAATCTCTTGTATATGATCTGTCCGGAATTAAACTTCAGATGGCAGAAAACATAAACTCCCAGCTGGAATCAGTGGGATTTGTAAATCTGGGGGTCAAAGCGCGCCCCGGGCTGGTCGTCCTGCGCCGTACAAAAATGCCGGCCGTACTTGTGGAGGTCGGATTTATTAATTCAGACACCGACAACTACCTGTTTGACAACAATTTCGACGACATTGCTCTGGCAATCGCGGATGCAATCCTGGATACACTGGGCGTTGACGCGGAACCCGGCTTTCCCGTTGATCAGGGTACATCTTCCCGGGGATATACCGTTCAGGCCGGAGCTTTCCGAAACGGCACATATGCAGACCGCCTTCAGAATGAACTGGTCGCCCAGGATTTTCCTGCCGCCGTATCCCAGGGGGGCGGACTGTACCGCGTAACTGTAGGTACATTTCCCACACTGGATGAGGCCGTACAGATGGAACAAAGACTCAGAAGAGCCGGATATCAGACAGTAATTATAAGTGAATAGATTCGGATTTGTCGAAATGAACTTGAAATAAGAAATACCGGAAAAAATTCAGAATTTCCTGGATAGAACGGGACGGAGATACGGGATG
>DWZZ01000014.1 GCA_019117305.1 Candidatus Mediterraneibacter merdigallinarum
ATATAAAGGCTGTCTTGTAGCCACATACAGCATGACCAGATATACAACAAAAAAGATCAATGCAGCTCCCAGATCAGTGGAAACAACCAGAATCAGAACATGTGCCGCAGCAATAATTGTTGTAACAACAACGTTTTTGAATTCCGTAGATTTATACAGGCTTGCGGCCACAAAGAAAACAAAAAGTATCTTTACAAATTCAGAAGGCTGAATGTTTACTCCGAATAAACTGAAGCCAAGCTTGGCGCCGCCGGATGCAGTGGCAAAAACTGCAACCACAAGAAGAGCCGCTCCGCCGACTCCTGCATAAATATATGTCCACCGGTCCAGAAAAGTGAGCTTTCTTATCAGTATGGGAACGACCAGTCCGAAGATAACTCCCAGGATAACAAAGGCCATCTGCCGGATGGCGGAACCATAAGCAGCTTCGTTATCCGCGGACAGTCTTGTAATCATAATCATGCCTGCCGTAATCAGCATACACATATTGTTGACAACCAGCCGCGATACATTCGGATAAATCAGATTGTACAGCAGAATTACTGCCAGAAGCACGATAAAAAGCGCTCCGCAGATAATAAGAATCCGCATATCATCTGTAGCAAGAAACATAACCCCGAAAGCAGCTGCCTGAATTAAGAACATCAGTACATTCTGCCGTATCAGAACCCGGTTTTCTTCATCTTCATAACTGCGTGTAAAGATAGAAAAACAGGAAAAGGTGTATGCAGCCATAAGTATTATTATGATGTATTTCGATAATTGAATCGTTATATTTACCACTTTTTCACCCGCTTTATATTATTCCTCTCTTAAAGTGTCCCTGTGTAAATGAGAAAGGCGCTTCTGTACAGACCGGACTGCCTCCGTCGTTTTCCTCAAATAATGAAAGAATCTCTCCCACCTGCTTTCTGCTTTCCACAGAAAACTGAATACGAAGTTTTTCGGGAGCAATCTGTCTGAGTGATTCCTGCTGATTGCCCAGATACACCGGAAGTGTATTGTAGATTACATTATAGCAGGAACTGCAGTTGTTTTTTACAGGGAATCTGTTGCGGAACCTGTCTTCAATAAAAGTAAGGCCGCTTTTTTCCCGGCAGCTTCCAGCCGCGGAAGAAATACACTGGGCAGATATCATAACCGGAATATAACCGTAGACAATCAGCTCCGCGGAAGCAAGTCCAAGTTCTGAAAGTTCTTTACAGCTAAGCTCTGCCGGAGCCGTAAACTCCGTGATACCGTGCCGGGCCCAGAATTTCTTCGCATACCGGTTAAACATATATAGATTATGGTCCAGAATTATCGTTTTGTCAAATCTGCTGTTAAGCAGAATACTGACTTCTTCACAGCTGCGCAGCAGCATTCCGTCCATCGGAAAATGAATAAACTGTTTTGCGTCTTCTGCCAGCCGGATCCGGTCGTTTTTCCTGAATACATGAGGCATGGCAGGAAAAACTTCTTTTCCTGCGGAACGGAGTCCTGACAGCAGGGAGATTACTTTTTCGTCCTCAAAAAAATGGCTGCTTATCCGGCAGTCTGCATAGATCCGCCGGATTCTGCTGGACGGATGAGCAGAGAGATATTCTGCAATTCCTTCCAGCTGTTCCAAGGTTTCCGCCAAAACAGTAAGAACAGGCTGTTCGCCCGTAAATTCTGTGTCGCTGTTCTGCCTCTCTGAGACAAACGGTGCACTTTTCCGTTCTAAATTATCTTCTGCAGAAATACTGTCTGTATCTATATTTTTATCCGGATTTTCCATACGGTAAAAGGACGACACGATTTTCTGCCGCAGTTTTTCCAGAGCCGTTCTTCGCATACGATTCAGCTCCTGCACAGGCAGAAATACATCTCCGTCCATCTGAACTTTCAGTGATGAAAAAAAGAAATCCGATTCTCCGGTTTTTGAAAGTCTTTTTTTCAATTGTTCTGCCTCCAATGGACGGTTTTCCGCATTCTGGACATTTAATTCCGAATATATGGATACACTTTGTCCTCCGCTTATTACCGTCAGACATGCAGGAGTTCCGGGAAGCAGAGAAAGGATACCTTCCGTCTCTCTCTGAGGTCTTGCTGAGAGAAAGGTTTTTCGGATCGTCTGAATAAGGCATTCACTGCGCACCCGGCGGAGGATTGTTCCATTTTCCGCTTTTACGTCCTTCGGAAGTAAAAGGGAAACAGAAGCGTCCTTCGGCAGATCTGTTCCCAGAGTATAATTACTCTTTTTTCCGGCACCCAACTCCAGAACATCTCCTTTTTTCAGATCTGTAAGAGCGGTTCCTTCTATTTTCCGGCCACGGCGGCTGTTCACGACAACTGCCGGAACGCCGGCATGGTTCGGCCTGTCCAGACTAAGCATGTTCCTGCCGTTATGTTGCTTATAGTATCCTGTATGGAATCCGCCTCTGTTGTATAAATCCAGAAGCATTTCCCGGTCTTCAGGAGCAATCTGAAATCCTTTTTCTCCTTTTTCCAGATAAAGATCTGTGTATTTTCGATATACGGATGTAACAGCGGCAACATATTCCGGTTTTTTCATCCGGCCTTCAATTTTAAAAGAATCAACTCCGGCTTCTATGAGATCCGGAATCAGATCCAGCGTACACATATCTTTCAGGCTCATGTAATATTTCCGGTGACCGTCTGTTGCCCACGGAAGCCTGCAGGGTTGAGCACACTGTCCTCTGTTTCCGCTTCTGCCTCCGATCACGCTGCTCAGGAGACACTGTCCGGAATAACTGTAACAAAGGGCTCCATGCACAAAACATTCGATTTCCAGATCAGTATGTTCACGGATTTCCCGGATCTCTGCCAGAGATAATTCTCTGGCAGGAACAACACGAACGGCGCCTGCCTTCTCGAAAAAGGCTGCTCCCGGGTATCCTGTGATTGTCATCTGGGTACTTGCATGGATATCCAGTTTCGGGAATTCCGATTTTATATATTCAAGTACTCCGACATCCTGAACAATAACAGCGTCCAGACCTTTTTCATAAAGTGGAGAAAGATATCCGGAAAGCTCCTTTATTTCATTGTCCTTCAGCAGAGTATTGACAGTGAGATAAAGCTTCTTCCCAAACAGATGGGCTTCTTCTATAGCCCGGATCAGCTCTTCCTCTGAGAAATTATCTGCGTATGCTCTGGCGCCGAACCGGGAGCCGCCTGCATAAACCGCGTCCGCGCCTGCAGAAATTGCAGCGCGGAAACAGTCATATGAACCTGCCGGGGCAAGGACTTCAACTTCTCTGTTTCTCATGCTTTCTTCTCCTTTATTATTTCTGAGACAAAATATGCCGGAATATCCCATAACATGAAGCAGGCTGTCGTTTCTGACAGCCCGCCCCGTTTTATCTTCTGCGATTTTTCATTTCTGTCTCCAGCTTTACGATCTGCATCTGAAGATCATTATTCTCTTCCTTCATCTTCGCCAGTTCCTTCTCCGCATTCTCAAGTCTGATCTGTGCGGAAATCAACTCATGTTTCAGATCATACATTTCTTTGTCTTTCAGCTCAATATCGTTTTCAAGGGAGTCTCCCTGCTTTTTGGCTTTAAAATAGTCGTCTGCGATATTCAGCGCGAGGAGTACGTTTCTTGTATCAGCACTCTGCTTTCTGTAGCCCTCGCTGTTTGCACACTCTGTTATCTTGTGGTTCAGATAGGAAGATACTTTCTGCAGATATTCCTCGCCTTCGAACCCGCTTAAGGTATATACCTTCCCCCCTATTAATACTTCTGTAAAATGTTTTGCCGAACTCATAGCATCCTCCTCGCATTTCTTACATGCTATTATAAACTATTTGC
Source organism: Candidatus Mediterraneibacter merdigallinarum (assembly GCA_019117305.1). Taxonomy (GTDB): domain Bacteria; phylum Bacillota; class Clostridia; order Lachnospirales; family Lachnospiraceae; genus Mediterraneibacter; species Mediterraneibacter merdigallinarum. Next base: position 3,800 of record DWZZ01000014.1, read on the forward strand.
CAGTAAAACCCAACTGTTTTTTGACAAAATCATCCCTCCTGAAGCGGGGATGGAATTCCGAGATGCCGGTACGCCAGTTCTGTTACAACTCTGCCCCTGGGCGTTCGCTGAATAAAACCGTTCTTCAGAAGATAGGGCTCATAGACGTCTTCCAGTGTCCCGGCGTCTTCTGAAACAGCGGCGGCAAGCGTGTCAAGCCCCACCGGTCCGCCCTGAAATTTTTCGATCATAGTAAGCAGAATCCCCCGGTCAATATGGTCCAGACCGTATTTGTCCACATCCAGCAGATCAAGCGCATAATTTGCCACTTCCTTCGTGATCACTCCGTCATATTTGACCTGAGCGAAGTCACGCACCCGTTTGAGCAGCCGGTTTGCAAGACGAGGGGTTCCCCGGGAGCGCCTTGCCAGTTCCAGGGCTCCCTCTTCTTCGATCTCTACATTAAGAACTTTTGCGGAACGGAGTACAATTGTTTTCAATTCCTGATCCGAATAAAATTCCAGTCTGTTTACCACGCCAAACCGGTCTCTGAGAGGTGCTGTAAGCATACCGGCTCTTGTAGTAGCTCCTACCAGGGTGAATTTAGGCAGATTCAGACGGATTGACCTTGCGCCTGCGCCTTTTCCAATCATAATATCAATGGCATAATCCTCCATAGCCGGATAGAGAACTTCTTCTACCTGACGGTTCAGGCGGTGAATCTCATCGACAAAAAGCACATCATTTTCCTGAAGGCTGTTCAGTATTGCCGCCATTTCTCCCGGCTTTTCTATTGCCGGTCCGGAGGTTACCTTCATGTTCACCCCCATTTCATTGGCGATAATTCCGGCAAGGGTCGTTTTTCCCAGGCCGGGAGGTCCGTAAAAGAGTACATGATCCAGCGGTTCTCCACGCTCTTTTGCAGCTTTTATATAAATTTCCAGAGTTTGTTTTGTCTTTTCCTGTCCGATATATTCCTTAAGAGAAAGGGGCCTTAGCTCTCCTTCGATTTTGATATCTTCTTCCAGATTCTCTGTTGTGATAATTCGTCTTCCCATAGTTTTCCTCTGTCCTGCTTTGATTTGCTGTTAAGCATAAAATACCGTGGCCGAAAACCCAATATTTATATTAAAAAAGATATTTCAGAGCTTCTTTGAGCAGTTCTTCTACTGTAACACAGTCCGGTGAAGCCTTTTTAACTGCTTTCATGCTTTCTGTGCTTCCATATCCAAGGGCTACCAGTGCCTGGACAGCCTCTGCCTGAATTCCTTCTTCAGCAGGATGCTGCTCCTGGAAGCCTGCCTCTTCTCCATGTGCGGCGCGGTTTAGCATATCCTCAATATTTATCTTATCTTTCAGTTCCACTATCAGTTTTTCTGCTGTTTTCTTTCCGATTCCGGGCGCTGCGCTGATTGCCTTAGCATCCCCGGACATGACGGCAAAGCGAAGTTCATCCGGGCTCATGGCAGACAGGATATTCAGTCCTCCCTTCGGACCGATTCCGCTGACACCGATTACCAGCCGGAATATCTCGAGATCATCTCTTGTAAGAAATCCGAAAAGCTGCATCGCATCTTCCCGTACACTGAAATAAGTGTATATTTTTACTTCATTCCCCGGCTGAGGAAGCATGGCAAGCGCCTGATTGGACATAAAAACGCCGTAACCTATCCCGCCTACATCCACGATGGCCTTGTTTTCTTCCACCGCAGCAAGTTCACCTCTTATATATGAAATCATAGTTTTCCTCTTTCTTCTGTTTCTTTATTTCAGTTCAGTACAGCCAGATCAAGTCGTTTCAGCATCTCTCTGCCGGCAATGCCAATCAGAGTACCGGTGATCAGTCCGGCAATCAGCAGCACAGGCAGATAATATCCGACAGCGTAAGTTTCTACAACCAGCATAGCCATAATCAGCTGTCCCACATTGTGGCTTACTCCGCCTGCCATACTGACTCCGATTATACTGAAAGCCCCGGACCTTTTCAGAAGCGCCATTACAGCGAGGCTGAGAATTCCCCCTGCCAGGCTGTACAGAATCCCGAAAAGATTTCCAAACAGAAATCCTGCCAGAACGATTCTGACAACAGACAGCAGCAAAGCCTCTTTCCAGTCAGTTTTGTAAAGTACGATAATAATCACCAGATTGGCCAGGCCGAGCTTTGCCCCCGGGATCCCGAAATTAATGGGAATCAGAAGCTCTACATAACTGAAAATTAATGCAAGAGCAGTAAAAACTCCGAAAACAGCCACTCTGCCTCTTTTATTTTTCACTTGTGTTCCTCCCTTTCAGAAAGCGGCTATTGTGCCAGGCCATCAATTCCAGATCCAGTTGAATTGCCGTTCTGTATGGTAACCACTACCTCATTGGGCAGGCAGATAATGCTCTCTCCGTCTCTTGAAATTTGTCTGTGGTTAACACAGATCTGATCGGGACAGTCTGCCCATTCCATTTTTGCGGTTCCGTTTTCTATAATCAGACGATTTGTATCGTTGACGGAGATGGTCCGTTCTTCAGCCAGGCTGTATACGCCGTATTCTTCTCCTGAAACAGAGATTATGACCTGTCCTTCTCCTTCCTGTGTCCGGAAAAACCGGAAAATGAGGAGAACAATGCAGACAAGAAAAACTCCTCCGGCCAGTATCCAGTCGTTCTTTTTCATATTTTTTACCTCTTTCGTCAAATATCATAGCACACCCATTTTCATTATGCAACCACACGTTCGATTATAAACAGGTTGTGATTTGAAAAAGAACCAGATATAATATGCAGGAAAGGAACGGATATAATGAAAAAAATTATTTTACTTTTAACTGCTGTGTCCGTTATACTAAGCGCCTCGGCATGTTCATCCCCGCAGAAATCGGAATCTCTGTCTGTGACAGGCATGTACTTTGATACCGTTGTGACGGTAGAAGCCTGGAGCACGGACAGAGAAACTCTGGAACACTGTATGGAGATGTGCGGAACTTATGAACAGATGCTGAGCGCGCATATAGAGACAAGCGAAGTTTCTGCTATTAACCGGGCGGAAGGAAAACCCGTTACCGTATCGGAAGAGACGGCAGATCTTATTGAGCTGGGATGCAGTTACGGACGTCTGTCCGGGGGGCTCTTTGATATAACAATTGCGCCGGCCAGCAACCTGTGGAATTTCCATAACAGTGAAAACCCCTGTATTCCGGATGCCGGAGAACTTTCTGAAGCGGTATCCCATATTGACTACCGATGCGTTCAGGTTGAAGGATGCACTGTTACACTGACAGATCCTGAAGCGGCAATTGACCTGGGAGGAATTGCAAAAGGTTATATTGCAGACCGGATAAAGGAATATCTGGAAAGTGAAGGTGTTGAACACGCGCTGATCAATCTTGGCGGCAATATGCTTGCTGTGGGAGGACGGTATGATGGAACTGACTTTCAGATCGGCATTCAGAAGCCTTTTGCTCAGACCGGAACAGTGCTTGCCGCTGTTTCCGTATCAGATCAGTCGGTTGTATCATCTGGAAATTATGAGCGGTATTTTGAACAGAACGGGAAAATTTATCATCATATTCTGGACCCCGGCACCGGGTATCCGGCTGATACCGGACTGTATCAGGTAACGATTATCTCGGACAGTTCTGCCCAGGGTGATGCCTTAAGCACTACCTGCTTTCTTCTCGGACTGGACAAAGGAATGGAGCTGATCCAAAGCCTGGACGGCGTGGAAGCAGTATTTGTAACCAGCGATATGGAAATACATGTAAGCAGCGAGAATATTCCTGTTCAGATTTTATAGGAAGCCAGACATTAGGGGCAGAAAACATATAAATAAATAAATAAAGAATATTGCAGGGCAGACATAAAAGAACGCTCTTCTTTCCGGGAATACCCGGCGGAGGAGCGTTCTTTATCTGGTTTCTGAAATTCATCCCCGGCTGAAACAGATCCGGAGAAGTTCATTCCTTACATATCTCAGGTTAGTCTTCCTGTAATCTTATTATTTTTCTCGGACATTTTTCTGCGCAGACACCGCAGTTTGTGCACTTTTCCGGATCAATGCGGGCCAGGAAGTTATTCACAGTAATTGCCTGCGCTTCGCAGTTTTTTTCACAAAGGCGGCAGCCGATACATCCTGACTGGCATACTTCCATCAAAGATTTTCCTTTATCATTGGAATTGCACTGCACAAAGGTTTTCTGCTTATATGGCATTAATTCAATCAAATATTTCGGGCAGACCTTCACGCATCTGCCGCAGGCTTTGCAGGCTTCTCTGTCTACCACTGCTATGCCGTCAATAATGTGGATCGCGTCAAAGGGACAGGCTTCCACGCAGGAACCATATCCGAGACAGCCATAGGAACAGCCCTTTGCGCCACCGTTCTGCATCTGAGACGCCATGATACAGTCTTTGATCCCTGAATATTTATATTCATCCTTTGCTGTCTCGCAGGTTCCTGCACATTTCACAAAAGCAGTTTTTCTTTCCTGCGCAGAAACATCAACTCCCATGATTTCTCCGATTTTCTCCGCAACCGGAGCGCCGCCTACCGGACAGGCATTTACTTCCGCCTCTCCGGCCACAATAGCGGTAGCGAGACCGGAACATCCGGCATAGCCGCATCCGCCGCAGTTGTTGCCCGGAAGAGCATCCACAATCGCCTCCCATCTTTCATCTGTTTCCACGGCAAACTTCTTTCCTGAGATTCCAAGAAAGACGCCGATGAATAATCCTGTGCCGCCTACAATAACGGCCGCCAAAAGAATTCCTGTTATACTCATATCTGCCGTCCTCCTATATTAATCCTGAGAATCCAAAGAAAGCAATCGCCATCAGTCCGGCGGTTACAAGAACAATCGGAGTTCCCTGAAAAGATTCTGTAATATCATTGTGCTCGATTTTCTCCCGGATTCCTGCCATAAGAACAATAGATACAAGGAAGCCGGCCGCTGTGGCGAAACCGTTTACCACGCCTTCCAGAAGTCCGTAGCCATTCTGGACGTTAGTCAGAGCCACGCCAAGCACCGCGCAGTTTGTAGTAATCAGAGGAAGATATACGCCAAGCGCGTTATACAGCGGAGGCATAACTTTTTTCAGAAACATTTCTACAAACTGAACAAGAGCCGCGATGACAAGAATAAATACAATTGTATTCAGATATTCCAGCTCACCGCCCATAATGTTCGGATTGCCCAGTATATACTTGTAGATCAGCCCGGTAACGAAAGAAGAGATGGTAATAACAAACACCACTGCTCCGCCCATACCGGCTGCGGTTTTTACATTCTTGGAAACACCGAGAAACGGACAGATCCCAAGGAACTGGCTTAATACAACGTTATTTACAAAAGCAGAACCGACTGCGATTAATAATAATTCCTGCATTTATACGTCCTCCTTTTCCGGTGTGTCTGACACAGGATGTCCGCCGCAGATGCCCCTGCTGGCACAGGAAGCGCATCCTTCTCCGCATCCCGCTGAAGCCGGGACTTTCCTGCCTTTTCTGGCCATACTCTTCTTTACCTTGTTCTGAAGTGCCACAAGACATGCCAGAACAAAGAATGCGCCCGGTGCAAGAATGAAAATAGTAAGCGGTTCGTAAGAATCCGGCATAACCTGGAACCCGAAGATCTGTCCTGCTCCGATAAGTTCTCTGACAATACCGATAGAAGTCAGGCCTACCGTAAATCCGAGCCCCATACCCACTCCGTCGAAGATTGAGGGAAGCACAGGATTTTTAGATGCATAACTTTCTGCTCTTCCCAGAATAATACAGTTTACGACAATCAGTGGAATGTAAAGCCCCAGAGAGGAATAGAGATCCGGGACAAATCCTTCAAGAAGGAAGTCTACAATAGTTACAAATGAGGCAACCACTACAATAAATGCCGGCATTCTGACAGAATCCGGTATGATTTTCCGCAGTATGGAAATCAGCATGTTTGACATAATCAGTACGGCTGTAGTCGAAAGTCCCATTCCTATACCGTTTATGGCGGATGTGGTAACTGCCAGAGTCGGACACATTCCAAGCATAAGTACAAAAGTTGGATTTTCTTTTACAAGGCCGTTATAAATTCGTTCTGTACATTTATTCATTGCTGCCGCCTCCTAACTCATTCTGAAAATATACCAGCGCTGAGTTCACAGCGTCAGTGACAGCGCTTGTAGTGATTGTTGCACCGCTGATCGCGTCAATTTCGTTATCTGCAGATGCTCCGTTTTTTGTATAGGAGAATTTTTCTACATTTTTATCTTTGAACTGATCCTTAAATTCGGCCTCATCCGCTTTCATTCCGAGACCGGCCGTTTCATTGATTGACAGCATTTCAATACCGGATATTGTTCCGTCATTCAGTATTCCGACAGAAATCTCGATATCTCCGCCATATCCGGAATGAGAGGTGACATTCAATACATATCCTACTGTTTCACCGCTGTCTGATTTGCCGGCCGCAACTTCTGTAATATCATCAGTATATCCGTTATCCTTAACTAACGCTGCCGCTTCTTCCGCATCGAAATTTTCATAATTTTCAAAAGAATCTGCATCCGGCAGAACCGTGCGATATGCCTCCTGTTTTGAATTTTCCTGCGCAGCAGCAATCGGTTCCTTTGTAATATCGTATACGATTCCAAGCAGAAGTCCGGACACTACTGTAATTACAGTCAGGATCAACGTGTTTTTGATAATTTTATTCATGCTTTTCCCCTCCTTTTCCAAATGGTTTCGGAAGAGTGATCTTCTCAATCAGCGGTACCAGAAGGTTGCTGATTATGATGGCATAAGAAACTCCTTCTGCCGAGCCGCCGAAAATACGGAACAGACCGGTGAGCAGTCCCATACAGACGCCATAAATAATTTTTCCCGATGAAGTAATGGGGGAAGTAACATAGTCAGTGGCCATAAACCATACGCCCAGCATCAGTCCGCCGCCGCACAGGTGCGCTGTAATATACTGAGGATCGAATCCGTGACCTCCGAAAATAACAATAAAAACGACAAAGGACACAAGGTAAGATGCCGGTATCTCCAGTTCAATTACACCCATAAGAAGGAGAAACATTGCTCCAATCATTATTGCAATTACGGATGTTTCACCAATCGTTCCGCGAATGTTTCCAATCAGCATATCCATTGTATTAACCGCTTCTCCTGCTTTCAGCTGGGCAAGCGGCGTAGGACCTGTAACACCGTCATAGACGAAATATGTCATCCGTCCCGCAAAACAGATAAGCAAGAAACAGCGGGCAGCAAGAGCCGGATTCATAAAGTTCTGTCCCAGACCGCCGAAAAGCTGTTTTACTACAATGATAGCAAATACAGAACCGAGAGCTCCCATCCATAAAGGAAGGGTGGGCGGAAGATTCAGCGCAAGCAGAAGTCCTGTAACTACCGCGCTGAAATCACCAATAGTAACCGGTTTATGCATAAGCTTTTCCCATATGTATTCTGACAGAACTGCCGCGGCAACCGTAACTATTACAAGAAGCCAGGCACCTTCTCTGCGGAAATTCCAGATTCCGAAAAAAGTAGCCGGAAGCAGTGCAATCACTACCATGAGCATAATATTGCTGCTGGTAATCCGGTCACGGATATGCGGCGAAGATGACACGTTATAATTTTCGTTCATTTTTTCTAACACCTCTCTTCATTCATCTAGTTATTTCTTTCTGTTAGCCAGTGCAGTTTTCCGCATGGAACCAATAGCCTGTTTCAGCTGTCGCTTCGCCGGACAGACATAACTGCAGGAGCCGCATTCTACACATTCCAGTCCGTTCATAGCTACAAAGGAAACTTCATCATGCCGTTTTGCATAATCCGCAAGCCTGGACGGAATGATTCTGCTTGGACATACCTGCACGCAGCGTCCGCAGTTGATACAGGCTGATTCCCGAAGCTGTGAAACCGCATCTTTTTTAAAGGCAAGCAGAGAAGAAGAAGTTTTCGTAACCGGCGCATCAAGCGTAATCATTGCAAATCCCATCATTGGGCCGCCGGAAATCAGTTTTTCCGGCTCAGCCGCAAAACCGCCTGCTGCTTCTGCAAGCTCACGATGGCTGGTTCCTAAAAGGACTTTAAAATTCCCCGGATTATTTACCGCATCACCGCTTACGGTAACAACTCGCTCTACAAGAGGTTTCCCTTCAATCACTGCCCGATGAATCCCGATCAGGGTTTCCACATTATCTACAATGCATCCTGCGTCTGCCGGAAGCATAGCCGAGTTAATCGCACGTTTTGTAACGGTATAAATGAGCTGACGTTCTGCTCCCTGGGGATATTTAGTCATCATGGCCTTTACTTCCATACGTTCATCTGCCTGTATGAACTCTTCCAACTTTTCAATACAGTCCTTTTTATTATCTTCCACGGCAAAGATTCCCTTTGCGTTCGGAAAAATTGTAAGAAGAACTTTCATTCCGCTGATCAGCTCATCTGTATTTTCCAGCATTCGGCGATAATCCGCGGTAATATACGGTTCGCATTCCGCGCAGTTTGCAATTACATAATCGATTTTTTCCGGCTCCTTCGGAGAAAGCTTTACTCTTGTAGGAAAACCTGCGCCTCCCATACCAACAATTCCGGCATTCCCGATTTTTTCGATAATCTCTTCCCGGCTCATCTCGCCAAGCGGTTTCACAGGTTCATATTCAATCTCTGTATACTGCTCATCATTTTCAACTATAATACAGTCTACTTTTGTTCCTGCCGGATTGAAACGCGGTTCAATTCCTTTTACTGTGCCGGACACAGAAGCATGTACCGGCGCCGATACAAAACCGCCGGCCTCAGCAATTACCTGGCCCTTTAAGACGAAGTCGCCTTTCTTTACTACCGGTTTTGCCGGCGCGCCAATATGCTGGGAAAGAGGATAAACCATCTCTCCATGAGGCATGACAGGCTCAACTTCACGGTCTTTTGAGAAACGTTTTCCATCATCCGGATGAATTCCGCCTGAAAATGTCAAAAGTCGCATTCTTTCTCATCCTTTCTTTTCCGGCGGACAGGCTGTTTTTTGCCAAATCATAACCTGTGCCGCCCATTCTCACAATAAATCTATTGTACTAAAATGTAACAGCAAAATCCAGTAATCTTCTGACAAAAATTGCATCTTTCTGTGAACATTTTTTGTCCTTAACGGATTAATAAAAAAATGCCGGGATAAAATCCCGACATTTTTTACAGATTGTTAACCTATTATGATATTGATTAATTTTATTCTTCTGCGGACTCTTCTTCTTCAATCGGAGCTGCTTCAGAAGCCTCTGTATGTTCCGGCTCAAGAGCTTTCATACTCAGGCTGATCTTTTTCTCAGCTTCATTAAGATCTACAATCTTTGCTGTGATCTCCTGTCCGATAGAAAGTACGTCTGACGGTTTGTCAACATGTGCTCTGGAAATCTGAGACACATGAAGAAGCGCATCTACGCCAGGAGCAAGTTCTACGAAAGCGCCGAAATCTGTCATACGGGCAACCTTTCCTGTAATTACGGTTCCAACTGCAAAATCTTCTGCCGCATTTACCCATGGATTTGTCTCCGGGAATTTCAGGCTGAGAGCAATCTTTGTATCATGAATATCCTTAACAAGCACTTTCAGTGTGTCTCCAACATGGAACAGTTTTTTCGGATTATCAACTCTGCCCCAGGACATTTCAGAAATATGAAGCAGACCGTCTACGCCGCCAAGATCGATAAACGCACCAAAATCGGTCACATTTTTTACTGTTCCCTCTACAGTATCTCCGACTTTCAGTTTTGCAAAAAGTTCTTTCTGTTTCTCTGCGCGTTCTGCAACAAGAAGCTGTCTTCTGTCACCGATCACGCGGTTTCTGCGGGGATTGAATTCGCTGATTACAAATTCAATTTCCTTGCCTTCGTATTTTCCAAGATCTTTTTCATAAGAATCAGAAACAAGACTTGCAGGAATAAATACTCTTACTTCATCTACCATGGCACAGATACCGCCGCCCAGAATCTGAGTAACAGTAGCCTTTAATACTTCCTTGTTTTCGTAAGCTTCACGAAGTCTTTCATTGCCTTTCTCAACAGCAAGTCTCTTGTATGTAAGAAGAACCTGTCCCTCTCCGTCATTTACTTTCAGCACTTTGACTGTCATAGTATCACCTACTGAAACAACTGTTGTCAGATCAAGTGACTGATCGTTGGAATACTCATTTTTTGTGATAATACCGTCTGCCTTATATCCGATATTCAGGATAATCTCGTCCGGCTTCACATCAATTACGGTACCCTCGACTACCTCTCCGTTGCGGATTGTTTTGAATGACTCGTCTAACATCTGTTCAAAAGATAATTCTGACATTATTTTGAA
>DWZZ01000171.1 GCA_019117305.1 Candidatus Mediterraneibacter merdigallinarum
AGAAACTGCCTCACAGAAACAGGAAAAAAGTGAATACAGAAAAGCCGGAGTATACGGCGGTTCCCGGTTCTCCCGGAAAGCCCGGAGAAAGCTCCTTGTGTACGGAATCATTCTGGGCGTATGGGTACTGCTGGCAGTGCTGGTGCCTCTTTTCTGGCCCTTTTCCTATTCGGAACAGAACGGGGACATCCGGAACCAGGCTTTTTCCCTGACTCACTGGTTCGGGACGGACCGGTTCGGGCGGGATCTCTTTGCCCGGGTGTGGTACGGCGCGGGAATCAGTCTGCTTGTGGGCATATCCAGCACGCTGATCAATGGAATACTGGGAATTCTTGCGGGCGCGTTTTCCGGATGGCTGGGAGGAGCTGCGGATATGGTGCTGATGCGGATCGGTGATGTGATTTCTTCCATCCCTTCCATGATCTATGTCATCCTGATCATGCTGGCTGCAGGTTCAGGTCCGGGAAGCATTATCCTGGGACTGTGCGTGGCCGGCTGGGTGGATATGGCGAGGATTGTCCGGGGAGAGATCCTGCGGCTGAAGGAGACGGATTATGCCTGCGCGGCGAAAATGGAAGGGTTGTCCTCCATGCGTATCCTGTTCCGCCATCTGCTGCCCAATGCGGCAGGGCCCATTCTGGTCAATCTGATTTTCCTTATTCCGCAGGCGATTTTTACAGAGTCTTTTCTCAGTTTTCTGGGAGTGGGGATCGCGGCTCCGGCGGCCAGTCTGGGAACCATTATCCAGGAGGCCAGAAGCCAGATGGTACTCTATCCCTGGCAGATGGCCTGTCCCCTTGTGGTGCTCTGTGTCATGCTTCTGTGTCTGAATGCGGTCGGCTCCGTGCTGGAAGATCAGACCGGAAGCGCCGGGGGAAACCGGACGCTGTACCATTGGGATAATATTATTGATGATAAAAGCCGGCCTGCCGGGATGATGACGGAAGGAAGAGAAAGCAAATGAACGTGCTGAATGTACAGAATCTGAACGTACAATATCATACGGAAAAAGGAAATTCTGACGCCGTCAGCGGTCTTTCTCTTTCGATGGAAGAGGGGGAGATCACCGGGCTGGTGGGCCGGTCCGGCTGCGGGAAAAGTACGGCAGTGCGGGCGATTATGGGAATTTCTGCGGAAAATGCGGAAGTGGAATATGAAAATCTGTCCCTGGACGGGCAGATTCCCGTTCCGGGGCACAATATTGCCATGATTTTTCAGGATTCCCAGAACTGCCTCAATCCTTCTGTGAAAATCGGAAAACAGATCGCAGAGACAGTGAAAAACCGGAGAAAATGCACCAGAAAAGAGGCGGATAAAAGGGCGCTGGAACTTCTGGATCTGGTGGGAATCCGTAATCCGGCGCTTCGGATGAAGCAGTATCCTTTCGAGCTGTCCGGCGGCATGCGGCAGAGAGTGGTAATCGCCATAGCCCTTGCCTGTGATCCCCGGCTGATCATTGCAGATGAGCCTACCACCGCCCTGGACGGGGCAGTGCAGGCGCAGATTCTGGGGCTGCTGCGGAAAGTGGTCCGGGATACAAAAACAGCGCTTCTTCTGGTCAGCCATGATCTGGGGGTGATCGCCTCTCTGTGCAGCCGCGTATATGTGATGGAGAAAGGGCAGGTCGTGGAGTCCGGCACGGCGGAGGAGATCTTCTATTCCCCGGAGCAGGAATATACAAAACAGCTGATCAAAAACGCCGGGAAAATGCATTTCCGGGCAGAGAAAGAAAAGGCAAAGAAGGAAATTCTGCTTCGGACGGAGCACCTGGCGAAAGAATATCATACGAAAGAAGGCATCCGGGATCTTTCTTTTGAGCTGTACAAGGGCGAAACGTTTGCCCTGGTGGGAGAGAGCGGCAGCGGAAAGACTACCCTCGCCCGGATCTTAAGCGGAATTTTAAAACCCGACAGCGGAATGATAGATGACAGAAGCAAAACAAGAGCGCAGATGGTATTTCAGGATCCCTACGGGGCTTTGAACCCCTGTCTGACGGTGGGGCAGGCTATGGAAGAAGCTATCCGGAAGACTGTGCCGGATCCCCGGCTGCGCAGACAGAAAGCAGAGGATACCCTGCGGCTTTCCGGTCTCAGGGAAACGGTCCGGAACCGGTATCCCCGGGAATTATCCGGCGGAGAGCGGCAGAGGGCCGGCATTGCCCGGGCTCTGGTATGTGATCCGGAGCTTCTGATCTGTGACGAGGCTTTTTCCTCCCTGGACGCCTCCACCCGGGACGGACTGCTGGAACTGTTTGGAACTCTGCAGAGAGAGCAGGCCCTGACCTGTCTGTTTATCTCCCATGATATGAAGGCAGTCGCCAGGATCAGCGGCAGAATGGGCGTCCTCTTCCGGGGAGAACTGGTGGAGACAGGAAGAACCAGATCGGTCTGCACCGATCCCTGGCATCCCTATACGAAGCAGCTTCTCCTGTCCATGCCGGCCCCGGATCCTCTGCGGGCAGGACGGAGAAAAGGAATCTCTTTCCGGGAGAAAAGTACGGAGCTGCCGGGCAGAGACAGCGGAGCGCAGAGGGGCTGTCCTTTTGCAGAAAACTGTCCCTACGCCATGGACTGCTGCAGGGAGGAAACACCGGACAGCTATGTATTCGGGGAGCGGACGGTAAAATGCTTCCTCTACTCGGAAGAACACAGCGGCAGAAGAGCAGAAGGCTATAAAATGACATCTCAGATATAGACGGATGTGCGAGTCTTAAAAAGGAGAAACGGCATGAGTAAAAGAAGGAGAACACGGAAGAATACAAAAAGGACCCTGACCCGGCTGCGGACGGTTCTTCTGACCGCGGCGCTGACAGCGGGGCTGCTGACAGGCTGCTTACAGGACAGCGGCGAAAGTGCTGACGGAGAGAAGGAGATTACCATCGCCATCAGCAGTGATACGGGAACTCTGGACCCGGCAGGCTCCATTGCCCTGAGCTGGCTTTCCTATGCCCCGGCCGCAATGGACGAGCTGCTCACTTTTGATGAGAACGGTGAAGTAGAGTACCGGGCTGCCCGGTCCTATGAAGTAAGTGAGGACAACCGGGTATGGACCTTTCACCTGCGGGAGGACGCCCTCTGGTCCGACGGCACGCCGGTCACATCCGAGGATTTCCGAAATACCATAGAACGGGCCCTGGACCCGGCTTCCGGCAGCGGATACGCGGTATACCTTTTCCCCATTGAAAATGCGGAAGAGATATACAATGGAGAGGCGGACATGGACAGTCTGGGCGTGGAGACGCCGGATGATCATACACTGATCTTCCGTCTGGATGAAGCCTGTGTGTATTTCTTGGATCTGCTGCGTCTTCCCGTGTATATGCCCTCCTGCCGGACCTATGCGGACTCTGCAGACAGCGGCTGGGACAAAAATCCTGAGACCAGCCTTTCCAACGGATCATTTTTCCTGAAGGAGTATGTACCGGATCAGTATTTTGTTCTGGAGAAAAACGAAAATTACTGGAATGCGGACGCGGTAAATCTGGACCGGATCACCTTCCGGTTTTACGCCGATACCCAGACTATGGCCAGCGCCTACGAAGCCGGGGAGGTGGATGTGGCTACATCCCTTTCTTCCACAGTGATGGAACTGTATGAGGGAAAAGAGGATCTTTATCTGACGGAACAGATCGCTACCCGGTATATTTATTTCAATCTGAATGTAGAACCCTTCGGCGACGTGCGGGTGCGGGAGGCCATCAATCTGGCGGTAAACCGGGAAGAACTCTGCAGGATTGTGGGAGAGGATACGGAACCGACGTACAATCTGGTGGCAAAATATATGAAAGATAAGAACACAGGGGAATATTTTACGGACGGCGCGGAGCAGCCTTTTGAGGAAAATGTAAGCCGGGCCCGGGAGCTGCTGGCCCAGGCGGGCTATCCCGACGGCGAGGGCTTTCCGGTGCTGACATACCGCTATCCCTCTCTGGAAATGGACTCGGATACGGCCCAGGTTCTGAAAGAACAATTAAAAGAGAACCTGAATATTGACATAGAACTGGAGGCCCAGGAACTGCAGATGAACTATAGCAGCCGCCACGCAGGAGACTTTGACCTGTGCAGAATGAACTGGACGGCAGACTTTGCCGATCCTTATACCTACCTGTCCATGCTTCTGTCGAACAGTACGTACAACTGCAGCGGCATCCGGGACGCAGAGTACGACAGTCTGGTGGCCCGGTCTGATTCTGAGACAGATCCTGTGAAGCGGTCAGAGCTGCTGCACCAGGCGGAACAGTATGCGGTGGGAGAACAGTTTTACATCCTTCCACTTTATGCCATGAAGGGCGTAAATCTGGTAAATCCGGATATTGCCGGCATTACCCGGAACCCGGCCACCGGAGGGCTGGAATACCGGTATGCGGATGTAAGTAAATAAACAAATGGATAAGGACAAAGGAGGAAGGAAAACATGCTGGAACTGGTTACAGGAGGAAGCGGCAGCGGAAAGTCTGCCTACGCGGAGGAACACATCTGCCGGATCCACCGGATACTGAGCAGAAAAGCCGGCAGAAAACTTCCTCTTTTCTATATTGCCGCCATGATCCCGCGGGGAGAAGAGACGCTCAGAAAAATAGAACGTCACAGGAAGATGAGGGAGACAAGGGGATTTCAGACGCTGGAATGGTATACGGATATTGCAGGAAAAATCCGGGAAAAATCTCTGCCTGAGAACGCCTGTGTTCTGTTGGAGTGTCTGTCCAATCTGACAGCCAATGAGATATATGAGCCGGAAGGGGCAGGAGAAAATGCGGCAGATGCGGTGACAGAGGGGGTTCGGATGCTTCAGAACAGCTGCTCCGCTGTAGTGGTGGTGACCAATGAGGTGTTTTCGGAAGTTCCTTCGGAGAGCGGAGGGGAAACAGACGAGATGACAGAGTATAAAAGGATCCTGGGAGAGATCAACCGGACTCTGGCAGAGACAGCGGACCAGGTGACGGAGGTGGTCTATGGCATTCCCTGCGGCGTCAGAGGAGGCCGGGAACTGAAGCTGGTAACAGGCGGGGCATTTCAGGGGAAATACGCCTGGGCGTCGGCAGAGTATCCCGGACTCTCCTGGACGGACGGAGGGATCTGTTCCCTGGATGAGATTCATACATTTCAGGGAATGAACCGTTTTCATCTGTTTATCCGGCGCTGGCTGGAAGCAGGACGGGAAAAAGAAGAACTGACGGATCTGATTCTGGAACGGCAGGGAGAAATTGTCCTTGTTGGGGATGAAATCGGCTGCGGTCTGGTTCCCACAGATGCCTTCGACCGGGAGTACAGAGAGGCTGCGGGACGGATCTGTACAGAGCTGGCGGCGGAGGCGGTCCGGGCAGACCGGGTGGTCTGCGGGATTGCCCGGAGGGTGAAATAGCCGGCATGATCGTGTAAATCATGCCGGCTGGCGGTTCTGATCTGCCGGATGTCAGGGAAAAGATATCCGAATTATGATTATGGAATTTTCATAAGCGGCGCTGATAGTTCCGTTCATTTTTTCTGTAAGCGTTTTGGCTATGGACAGGCCCAGCCCTGTTGACTTCCGGGCTGTATTTACAGTATAAAAGCGATCAAAAAGCCTGCCCACCTGGACTTCGGTCAGACCTGCCGCGTGATTGGAAAATGTGATGGTCCCGTCTTCGGTCAGGGAGACAGTCAGGTCGCCGTCACTGTATTTTACCGCATTGTTTATAATATTTCCGAAAATACGGGAAAGAGCGTTTTCATTTAATGTGCGCTCTATTTTTTTGTCCGTGACAGAGATCTGAGGCGTGATATTATGCTGGGTCAATACCGCGTAATAGGACAGAATACAGCTCTCCAGCACACCGTTTACCGTGACTTTTTCCAGTGGAAGCTCTTCCGTATCACTGGCTGCTATTGTGTAATGGAATAACTCTTCGGTAAGCTGCTTTAACGCCTGTGTCCGGGCTTCGATGGCAGAGAGATAGTTCTGCCTTGTTTCCGGGCAGTCTTCCGTCTTCAGAAGCCTCAGGTAACCGTAGATCGCTGTCAGAGGGGTCCTGAGATCATGAGAGATATTGGTGATCGCTTCTTTCAGCTCCAGGTCGCCGTGTTCAAATTTCTGTCTGCTCTCATGAAAGACCCGGAGCTGGGAATTTATTGCAGAGGCCAGCTCTCTCATATCGGCGTCATGGCCGGATATGTGGATCAGCGTATTTGTATCCTTTTCTGTTTTTTCAATAAAAGCGGTTTTGATTTCTCTTGCTGATTTTTTGAGAAGATATACTTTCATCAGCAATGCAATAATAACAACAGCCAGTCCTGCTGTAATGAACCATACCCAGCCATTCATAATTTATACCTCGTTATCTGATATCTTTTTTCCGAAAGAAGAACACACCCACAGCAGAAGTTATTACCGTTATCCCGGCAGAATACAGGCACATCTGATCCATGTTTTCTGTGTTCCTTCTGGAATACTGCATTTCCTGTCCGGCAGGCAGCGCATTATAGATAAATTCCAGCATTTCCCGTTTGGCGCCGCCCACATACGCGTTATTATATGCTTCATTTTCAGTGCCCTTAAAATAATATTGAGGTTCATCCAGGATTCTCTGCACTTCGCTTACGAAGGCAACAGAGAGAAACATTGCAACAATGCAGACTACAGGCGCGATGGCTTTACTCTGGATCAGCATATTTATCATTGTAAATATGGCGCAGAGAGCAATTGTTGTGAGCATACTTCCGGAAAGGATCAGCAGGACTTTCCGGAGGGAAATTGTCAGTCCTCCGATCAGCGGAATCCCGATGATAATGTTTGCCAGAATATAGGACAGGCAGAAGAGAAAAGACGCGGCAATATTTACGATCAGGTTTGAAAGATAAACTGCTGTCCGTTCATGCCCGACAATTACTTTATTTCTTACGGTTCCGTCACTGTATTCCACATTAAGGAACAGGGAACAGAAAATGGCGCTGACAACTCCGATCATCATGGTATAAACAAAGAAGGTGCTGTCCAGTGTTACAGCTGCTCCATATCCGGTTAACTGCCGGTACTGTTGAAATACAAGCCATCCTCCGGCAAAGAACATAAATCCAAGTCCGGCCTGAAACAGCCGGTTTCTCCACAGTCTGAAAAAGTTTGCATATAAAAGTTTACTCATATTTCCCGCCTCCTGTCAGATTGATGTAATAGCTTTCCAGCGTTTCATTGTGTTCATGCATTGCCAGAATTCTGCAGCCGTTTTCCGCAAGAGTCAGGGACAGCTCTGATACCGGGATTTCCCCATATACATTTGCCTCTGTATCAGAAATAATATCGTATTCCAGATTCATAAAATCCAGGGCGCGGGCAAGGACTTCTGTATCCGTTACATTCAGAACCATACATTTCCGGCAGTTCCGTTCCAGTTCTTCTGCGGTCAGCTCTTTTACCATAGAGCCTTTTGCAATAAAGCCGTAATGGGTCGCGAGTCTGGAAAGTTCGTCCAGATTGTGGCTGGAGATAAGTACTGTGATCTGACGCTCCCGGTTCAGGCGCAGGATCAGCTCCCGCATCTCTATGATTCCCTGGGGATCAAGTCCGTTGGTGGGCTCGTCCAGAATAAGGAAATCCGGGTTCCCCGCCAGCGCCACTGCAATGCCCAGTCTCTGGCGCATCCCCAGGGAAAAGTTTTTTGCTCTCTTTTTCCCTGTATTGCTCAATCCTACAAGCTGAAGTATTTCAGAGATGCCGTCGTAAGAGGGCAGACCTAAAACATGATATTGATGTTTCAAATTGTTTTCCGCCGTCATATCCGGATAGATCGACGGACTTTCTACTATGGCGCCGATCCGCTCTCTCATCTTTGTGATTGCTTTTTCCGAATTCTTCACACCGTACAAAGCGTAGTTCCCGGAAGTGGGTTTCTGCAGTCCGCATATGATGCGGATAAAAGTAGTTTTTCCCGCTCCGTTTTCTCCGACGAATCCATAAATGGATCCTTTGGGAATATGAATAGAAAACTGATTCAGTGCATCGGTATGACGGTATTTTTTATTCAGTCCTGATGCTGTTAAAATATATTCCATTTTCATGGCCTCCTTATCACTTGTGATGCTGTTATTTTAGAGGGCAGGTGTTAAGAAAGCTGTTAAGAAAAGTGCAAAGAAACTGTAAAGATTTAGTTTTCCGCCATTTTAAACCCGATTCCCCAGACAGCCTCTATATGATCCTTTCCGGATACGTCCCTCAGTTTTTTCCTCAGGTTGCTGATATGAACTCTCAGTGAACTTTCCATACAGTCGGGAGTATCTTCGCTGATCCGGTCCAGCAGAATGGTTTTTGTAATAATCTGTTTTGGATTTTCCATCAGAAGTTTTAATATGGCAAATTCCGTTTTTGTCAGTCGGACATTCTGACTGTTTATCAGAACCTCACGGGTGGCAGGATTTAATGTAATGCAGTCATATTTCAGGACGTTTGAAGACGTGCTGCCGGATGTTTTTCTGAACTGTACGATTATCCTTGCCAGAAGTTCTTCGATTTCAAAAGGTTTTGTAATGTAATCAGCCGCTCCGTTCAGCAGCAGAGAGACTTTTCCTTTTATATCTGCTTTTGCGCTCATAACGATAACCGGGATATCCGCTATTTGAGGAAGGATCTCTTCCCCGGAAAGTCCCGGCAGCATCAGATCCAGCAGGATCAGGTCCGGCCTGGAATTCGATAAAAACAATAATGCTTCTGTGCCGGAATAGGCGTGGGATACCCGGTAGCCTTCCTGAGTCAGTATTTTGTCCAGCATATCATTAATATGGATATCGTCATCTATGATTAAAATATGTTTCATATGCCAAGGTCCCTTTCACGCGTAATTGTGTCAACGAGTATTATACCTGTTTTTTCGAAGGACTTCTACTATCTCTGTACAAGAATATGGTATTGCTTTATTATGGCATTATGATGTATAACAATACAGACAGAAAATATATTTGTTTAGTGTCAGTGTACATCGACGCTATGGAAATTTAAGAACAGATAAGGAACTGAGATATGCATGAAAAACTGGAGCAGGTACGGCCTGCGGATATTGAAAAGCGAAGTTTTGAGATCATAACGGAAGAACTGAGGCAGAAAGGAAAAGTCCTGACGCCCGGCACGGAACCCATTGTCAAACGGTGCATTCATACCAGCGCGGATTTTGACTATGCGGACAACCTGGTATTTTCCCAGGGGGCTGTGGAAAAGGCCCTGGAAGCGCTCCGTCAGGGCGCTCCGGTAGTGACGGACACCCAGATGGGAAAAGCAGGAATCAATAAAAGGAAACTGGCTCAATATGGCAGTCAGGTATACTGCTTTATGTTAGATGAAG
Organism: Candidatus Mediterraneibacter merdigallinarum; assembly: GCA_019117305.1. GTDB lineage: Bacteria > Bacillota > Clostridia > Lachnospirales > Lachnospiraceae > Mediterraneibacter > Mediterraneibacter merdigallinarum. The sequence goes on from DWZZ01000171.1 coordinate 9,305, forward strand.
ACGTGGCCGGGATGGCGGCAGAGAGAGGGTGCACCCGGGCCTGTGCAAGTATGGACAAGGCGGCAGAGATGGGGCTGAACGGTATTTTTGCCATCGGAAATGCGCCCACGGCTCTGGTCAGACTGTGCGAACTGATCGAGGCGGGAAAGCTGAAACCGAAGCTGATCATCGCGGTGCCGGTAGGCTTTGTGAACGTTGTGCAGGCCAAGGAAATGATACTGGATCTGAAGGACGTCCCCTGTATTGTGGCAAGGGGGAGAAAGGGCGGCAGCAATATTGCGGCATGTATCTGCAATGCGCTGCTGTATATGATGGAGGAGTGAGATGGAAAGACCCTATTTTCCCATGTTTATTGATCTGACAGACCGGAAGATTTTTGTGGCAGGCGGAGGAAGGATTGCCCGGAGGAGGATTGAAGCCCTTGTAAAGTTCGGTGCAGACATCCATGTGGCTGCTCCGCGGGTATGTCCGGAGATTGCCCTCCTTGCCGGAGAGGGAAAGATAAAAACGGTGCTTCGGGAATACCGTTCTTCCGATCTGGACGGGATGGAGTTTGCCATTGCCGCCACAGACGACCGGGAGGTAAACCGGGCTGTGTATGAGGAGTGCAGAAAAAGGGGAATCCCGGTGAATGTGGCAGACGATAAAACGCTCTGTGACTTTTATTTCCCCGCTCTTGTGCTGACAGACGACGTGGTAATCGGGATCGGCTCCGGCGGAGAGAGCCCGGGAAGGGTAAAAGAAGTGCGGCAGAGAATCGAAAAGCTGGAAGATCTGTGAACAGATCTGTTGATCAGACAGATATTCGGTAAAAAACTGCCGGAACTGCAGTTCGCTGATATGCGCTGCGGTTCCGGCAGTTTTCTGTTTTCTGTCGTTTCCGGTTTTTATATCGGGGGAAAGCGGACATCTGAATCCGCTTTCATTATACTGTTCTGATTCAAATTACTGGATCGGTTCAAAGTCAGCCACACCGTGTTTGCAGAGCGGGCAGATGAAGTCATCCGGAAGTACATCTCCTTCATAGATATATCCGCAGATCTTGCAGACAAAGCCTTTCTTTCCTTCTGTGTCCGGTTTCGGCTTTACGTTGTTCTGATAATATGTGTAAGTCATTGTCTCTTTATCATTCATTACGCGGGCCTCTGTCACGGAACAGATAAACATGCCGTGTGTGTCCAGGTCAACATACTGCTCAACCTTAAGAGAGATGGCAGCGTTGATGTATTTCGGCAGGATGACCAGGCCGTTGTCCGAGCGTACCGGCGTGATGCCCTCAAATTTGTCCACTGTACGTCCGCTCTGGAATCCGAATCTCTCGAATACGCTGAACGGCGCGTCTACAGACAGACAGTTCACGTTAAGAATACCGGTCTGCTTGATAATGTGGTGAGAGTAGTTGGCTTTGTTGATGTTTACAGCCACCCGGTTCGGCGTGTCGGTAAGCTGTGTTACCGTGTTGACAATCAGACCGTTGTCCTTCTTTCCGTCGTTGGATGTAACCACGTACAGACCGTACCCGATACGGAAGAGAGCGGTAAGATCATTCTTGTTGGCAGCTTCCGGAGACTGGGCGATATACTCCTGGCAGAGCTCGTCAGCCATTGCCTGAAGCTGATCTTTGTTTTCCGCGCTGACAGCAGATTTGATCTTTACAGTTGTGTTCAGCCAGGTGATGTCTTTGGACTTTTCAAACATGCCCTTCATAATCTTAGCGGCAAGAGGAGCCCAGGAACCGTTTTCGATCAGACCGATGGTGCGCTTCTGATAGTTGCGTTCTGTCAGGTGATCGATAAACTGTTTCATGAACGGGAAGATTTCCGCGTTATATGTTGTGGTGGCAAGAACCAGTTTGCCGTAGCGGAAAGCATCAGCAACTGCCTGTGACATATCGCATCGTGCCAGATCGTGAACAATCACCTTCGGACATCCTTTGGCCCTCAGCAGCTCGGCAAGCATTTCTACGGCTTTCTTTGTATTACCATATACGGAAGTATATGCGATTACAATTCCCTCTGACTCTACTGTATAAGAGGACCAGACATCATATTTTCCGATATAGTGTCCCAGATCTTCCTTCAGTACCGGGCCGTGCAGCGGGCAGATGGTCTGAATGTCCAGTCCGGCAGCCTTTTTAAGGACAGCCTGTACCTGCGCGCCGTATTTGCCGACAATGCCGATATAATAGCGGCGGGCTTCGTCATCCCAGTCTTCCTCCACATCCAGGGCGCCGAACTTTCCGAAGCCGTCTGCGGAGAAGAGTACTTTGTCTGTGCTGTCATATGTCATCATAACTTCCGGCCAGTGAACCATCGGAGCAAACACAAAAGTCAGCTCATGGCTTCCAAGAGATAAAGTGGAGCCATTTTCAGCTACCAGACGCTTTACCTCAGGATCCAGGCTGAAGAAACAGTCCATCATGGCAAAAGCTTTGGCTGTGGCAACAACAGTTGTATCCGGATAGGTCTTCAGGAAATTTTCAATATTTGCAGAATGGTCCGGCTCCATGTGCTGGATAATCAGATAATCCGGCTTTCTTCCGTTCAGAACATTTGCCAGATTGTCCAGCCATTCGTGAGTGAAGTGAATGTCCACAGTATCCATAACAGCGATCTTATCGTCATCAATGACGTAGGAGTTGTAGGACATTCCGTTTGGCACAACATACTGGCCTTCGAAAAGATCTACCTGGTGATCGTTGACTCCGACATATTTGATAGTTTCTGTAACATGTATCATGTAGATGAGTCTCCTTCCTTAGAAAAAATATGATCAGGCAGGCCGTCCCGCCGGACAGCCGCCAAAGAAATATTTCCAAACTTATTATAGCAGGAGAAATAGACAAAGCAAGGGATTGTTAGTAACATTTCTTAAAATTATGAACGACATGAATAAATCGCGGATAAAAAGAAAGCGCGGCGTGAACATAAATTCTGCTGCTATTATTCACACCGCGCAAGGGCTTTCAGAATATCTTTGATTTTCCGGGAGCCGGACAGAATCTGGTATTCCGGTTCGTGGATATCCTCCAGATAGTGAGCGTCGGAACAGCAGATTACATGGCATTTTTCAAAATACGGATGCTCTCTGCGGATCCGGTGGAGGTTCCGGAAGTCATGAAATTCAGCACAGGAAAATCTGCTGTCCGGAGGGACAAAGCCCAGATTGGAAAGGAGGCTTGTGGAAGATTTATCTACGTGAGCCGGGTAGGCGATGCCTCCGAAAGACTCCACAAGAGGAAGGGCGTTGTCAAAGGAAATGGAAGTGGCGTTGATCAGCAGGTTTTCTACCGTGTCTGTCACCTGGTCTTTCTTATCCATGATCTGCTGCTTCCCGAAGATGTCCTCCCGGTTCGGAACGGGAAGGAGACGCTCATATACATAGGCGTCAAATGCCAGTGCGCCTTCCAGTGTGGGAAACAGACAGATCACATGGACTTCCTCCGCAGTGGTCAGTTCCATACCCGGAATTACAGTGACGCCGTAGTTTTTTCCGTGATAGAGGGCAGCGGGACAGTTCCGGCAGCTGTTGTGGTCCGTCAGAGCAATGACATCCAGTCCCTTGACCGCAGCCATCCCGACCAGATTTGCCGGAGTCATGTCATCATCCCCGCATGGGGAAAGGCAGGAATGAATGTGCAGGTCATAAAAAAGAGGGATCATTCCATGCCCGCCCTGTAAATATTCAGGGCCATGTCAAAGACAGGGAGTTCTGTGGAAAGAACTGCAATCCCTTCTTCCGACGCTTTCTCCAGAGAATCTCGGTCCATGGAGACGCCCTCTGCCAGTACGATACAGGCTACGTCAGCGAGCGAGGCGACGGCTACTGTATTTTTATTCCCCATTACCGTCACCCATACACTGTCAGAGGGGGCTCTGCTCATGGCGATGCTTAAAAGATCGCAGCAGAAAACCCGGGTGACTTCCCGCTCCGGCCTGCCTTCCGACAGAACACGGCAGTCCGGCAGTTTCAGTATTGTCTGCAGTTTCATGTGGATCACCTAGTCCTTTCTTTTCTGTCTCTCCGGCACCCCGAAGGAGGCCAGATCCGTGGTCAGTTCGCTGATGTATTTCCGAAGGAGAACTTTGTCTTCCTCAGGCATGCTGTCCCCGGATTCTCTTTCCCGGGTGAGATGCCGGATTTTTTGGGAAAGGTCTGCGATATTGGAGCGGAGAACATAGATACAGTCGTTCGGCGTGGCGTCTCCCCGGACAATGTCTTCCGCCAGAGTCTGGCAGGTGGGAGCGCCGCAGGAACCGCAGTCCAGACCCGGGAACCGGGCGGTGAGCTGTTCTACTTCGCTCATCATGCGCAGGCTTTCCTTGAATGTATTGCCCAGACGGAAGACCGGTTCGTAGTCCACATCATCCGCCCAGTACATGCTTTCGATTTCCGGATTGTCAGATAAGTGGTTTTTGGACACCGGCTGATATTTTGCGAGACGCTTTGTCTTTGTGGCGGCAATATATTCATTTTCCACGGTGAGAGTGCCGCCGACGCAGCCGCCGGTGCAGGCGCTTAACTCGACAAAGGTCAGTCCGTGAAGCTTTTCGTCCTCCAGTTCTTCCAGAACCCGGAGAATATTGACGATTCCGTCTCCCGCCAGATAGTTGTCCACCAGGAGTCCGCCCACCTCTCCGCCGGCGCTGCTCCATCCGATTCCGATTCTGCCGGAGTTGGACAGCGGTGTAAGCTGACTTTCGTCGTGCTTCATATGGGGCAGAAGCAGGGGATAGATATCCTTGATGGCCACTACATTGTCAATATTGCTTTTTTCAATGCCCAGAGGCGCTTTTGCATAGGAGACTTTGGACGGACAGGGAGAGATAAAGATAATACCGATCTCCTCCGGTTTCAGTCCGGTCTTTTTCATGGCCCTGGCCCGGGCAATTTCTGCCGCGACTTCCACCGGAGCTTTGATGGGAAGCAGCCGGGAGAGCAGGGCGGGAAACTTCACACGGATCAGACGGATGACAGAAGGGCAGGCGGAGCTGATAAAGGGCGCTTCTTTTTCATGAGTTTTTATGTATTCCCTGGAAGCCTCCGATACAAGTTCTGCTGCTGCGCTTACTTCGTATACGTCATCGAATCCCAGTTTCAGAAGTGCGTTAAGTACAATGTCCGTGCTGGTCAGATTGTTGTACTGCGCATAGAGAGAAGGGGCCGGAAGGGCGACAGTGTATTTGAAATTATTGATTACGGAAAGGGGATCATAGATAGCAATTTTCGCATGGTGGGGACAGTAGCGGATGCACCGCCCGCAGTCAATGCAGAATTTATCTATGATGTGCGCCTTTCCGTTGTGCACCCGGATCGCCTGTGTAGGGCAGTGCTTGATACAGTTGATGCATCCCTGACAGGCAGATTCCTTCAGTCGGACAGAACGGATAAATTTGTCTTTGTTCAATGACGCACCTCCTTTAAAACGCTACTTTCATGGTAATGGTAGTGCCCTTCCCGACGATGGTATCAATTTCCATCTGGTCGGTATAGCGCTTCATGTTCGGAAGGCCCATTCCGGCGCCGAAGCCCAGGGAGCGGACTTCCGGTCTGGCCGTGGAATAGCCTTCCTGCATAGCCTTCCCGATATCCGGTATGCCGGGGCCTCTGTCAGCGAGAACCATGACAATGTCGTCATCTGAAACAGTGACTGTGATCTGGCCGCCGTCGGCGTGGATGACCATGTTGATCTCGCCTTCGTACATGGCGATGGCCACCCTCCGGATGACTTCACTGTTTACTCCCAGCATTTTCAATTTATTTTTGACAGAACTGCTGGCTTCACCTGCGCGGGTAAAGTCGCTGCCGTCTATGTCGTAGGTGAATATCAGCTGATCGCCCATCTAAGCACCTCCTCTGAGTCCGTGTTCGTAAAGCAGGCCGCATGCCGTAAACATATAGTGTTCGGTTGCAAGGATCGCGATCCCTTTTTCCATGGCAAGGGCAAGCATGTGTTCGTCCGGCATTTTTCCCCGGACAAAGATAATACAGACAATGTCCAGCATCTCGGCGGTACGGACCACCTGGGGATTGCACAGACCTGTCATAAGGACGGAACATTTGCCGCAGTAGGCGAGCACATCGCTCATCATATCGGCGGAAAAGACAAATTCCGCATCCACATCCTCCAGTTCCTCTCCGTACAGAAACTGCGCGTCCAGAATTTTCTGCATCTCTCTGATTGTCATAAACCCTCCTGTAAATAAAATCTTATAAAAAAGAAGTAATCGCCGGTGAACTGCCGGCTGACAGCTGCCGCTCAGAATTCTGCCGGAATTCACACAAAAGTTTCATTCAGTATAACATTTACATATAAAAAAAGCAATGAAACAGGAAATTGTATATTCTGCACTGCGAAAATAAAAGAAATAATCTGGAAGATTAAAATTTTTCACAAAATTTCACAAATATTCTGGTAGTATTTTGTGATGCCCTATGCTATCATGGTTGTAATGAGCACCAATATATGCGAGAAATGGAGGTTGAAGAATGGCTGCTAAAACAGGAAGCGTTCCGTTTTCCGGAACAAAGGAACAGGAAGAGGCGCTTTTGAAAGTAATTTCCGAGCTGAAAAATGAAAAAGGTGCCCTGATGCCGATTCTGCAGAAGGCACAGGATATATATGGATACCTTCCGATGGAAGTGCAGAAGATCATTTCTGATGAAACCGGTATCCCTATGGAAAAAATTTACGGCGTCGCCACGTTTTATTCCCAGTTTACGCTGAATCCGAAAGGCAGATACCGGATTTCTGTCTGTCTTGGCACGGCGTGCTATGTCAAAGGTTCGGGAGATATCTACAATGCACTGATGGAAAAGCTTGGCATTGTAGGCGGAGAATGCACGCCGGACGGTAAGTTTTCTCTGGACGCCTGCCGCTGCGTGGGAGCCTGCGGGCTTGCCCCGGTTATGATGATTAACGACGAAGTCTACGGCCGCCTCACAGTGGACGATCTGGACGGAATTCTGGCAAAGTACGAGTAAGCGCATGATGCCGGAGATCTCTCTGAACATTCTGGATGTAGCTGAGAATTCTATCCGGGCGCAGGCCTCTCTTGTGGAAATTGAAGTGGACGTACAGCCTGCGCAGGACATTCTGGCAGTAACGATCAGAGACAACGGGCGGGGCATGACGGCGGAGGAAGCGGCTCATGCGGAAGATCCGTTTTTCACCACAAGAACCACACGGAAAGTGGGACTGGGAATCCCGTTTTTCCGGCAGGCGGCGGTGAGTACGGGAGGCAGCTTTCAGATTGATTCAGAAAAAGGAAAAGGAACGACAGTAAAAGCGGTATTCGGACTGTCTCACATTGACAGAATGCCGCTGGGGGATATCAGTTCAGTGATTCATACGCTGATTGTATTTAACGGGCATATCCGTTTCCGGTATACATACAGATATGGAGAAAAGTGTTTTGTCCTGGATACCCGGGAGATCCGGGAGATTCTGGGAGAAGGGATATCTCTTCGTGAACCGGAAGTGTCTGCATTTATAAAGGAATATCTGGAGTCGGGGAAAACAGACACGGACGAAAGAGCGGATATATAGATCTCAGATAATGAATAAAGATGAAAAAGTGGAAGTTAAGAACAGACCAATCGGAAACATGAACAGAAAGAGACAGAAGAATTGAAAGCAGAATTGGAGGAAAGCTATGAAATCTCTCGAAGAATTACGTGCAATCAGGGCAAAGATGCAGGGACGGGTCGGCGTCCGCGCCGAAAACGAAAAGCAGACCCGGGTTGTTGTAGGTATGGCTACCTGCGGAATTGCCAGCGGAGCAAGACCGGTGCTTACGGCGCTTTCCGATGCGGTTCAGGAACAGGGTCTCAGCGATAAGATCAATGTGACCCAGACCGGCTGTATCGGCCTGTGCCAGTATGAGCCCATTGTGGAAGTAATGGCGCCGGGCAAAGAAAAGGTGACATATGTAAAAATGACTCCGGAGAAGGCGCTGGAAGTGCTGCGGCTTCATCTGCTGGGCGGACAGGTGGTGACAAAGTACACGCTGAGCGCCGCTCAGGAAAAAGCCGAGTAGAAAGAGGAGGTGGAAGAATATGTATCGTTCACATGTACTTGTCTGCGGCGGAACAGGATGTACCTCCTCCGGCAGCCAGAGAATTATTGACAGACTGGAAAAAGAGATTGCGGCTCAGGGACTTTCCGAGGAAGTCGGCGTGGTAAAGACCGGTTGTTTCGGCCTGTGCGCCCTGGGACCGATTATGATCGTATATCCGGAAGGAACCTTTTATTCCATGGTGCAGGAGGACGACATTCCGGAGATCGTGGCGGAGCATCTTCTGAAAGGAAGAGTTGTGACCCGCCTGCTCTATGAAGAGACAACAAAAACAGACAAGATCACTCCTCTTAATGAGACGAATTTTTATAAAAAACAGCACCGGGTTGCCCTGCGCAACTGCGGTGTGATCAACCCGGAAGATATTGAGGAATATATAGGAACCGGAGGCTATGAGGCTCTTGGCATTGTGCTGACAGAGAAAAAGCCGGAAGATGTGATCCAGATCCTGCTGGACAGCGGCCTGAGAGGCAGAGGCGGCGCCGGTTTTCCCACCGGACTGAAATGGAAGTTCGCGGCGGCCAACGAGGCGGACCAGAAGTATGTCTGCTGCAACGCGGACGAGGGAGATCCGGGAGCATTTATGGACCGTTCGATTCTGGAGGGAGATCCCCATGCGGTGCTGGAGGCTATGGCCATTGCCGGATACGCGATCGGGGCGTCCCAGGGATATATTTACGTGCGTGCGGAATATCCCATTGCCGTAAAACGTCTTGAGATTGCCATTGCCCAGGCGCGGGAATATGGCCTTCTCGGGCAAAATATTTTTGAAAGCGGATTTGATTTTGATATAGAACTGAGACTCGGTGCAGGTGCATTTGTGTGCGGCGAGGAGACGGCTCTCATGACATCCATTGAAGGCAGCAGGGGAGAGCCCAGACCCCGCCCGCCGTTCCCGGCGCTTAAAGGTCTGTTTCAGAAACCGACCATATTAAATAACGTAGAAACATTTGCAAATATTCCCCAGATTATTGTAAACGGGCCGGAATGGTTCGCGTCTATGGGAACAGAAAAGTCCAAGGGAACCAAAGTATTCGCTCTGGGCGGAAAGATCAACAACACCGGGCTGGTGGAGATCCCCATGGGAACTACACTGCGGGAGATCGTGGAAGAGATCGGCGGAGGCATTCCCGGCGG
>DWZZ01000172.1 GCA_019117305.1 Candidatus Mediterraneibacter merdigallinarum
TGTATCCATGAGATGAAACTGATCGTAGATCTGATCTATCAGTCCGGATTCGCGGGAATGAGATACTCTATCTCCAACACAGCAGAATACGGCGATTACATTACAGGACCGAAGATTATCACAGAAGAAACAAAGAAGACAATGAAGAAGATCCTTTCCGACATCCAGGATGGTACTTTCGCAAAAGACTTCCTGCTTGATATGTCAGAGGCAGGCGGCCAGGCGCACTTCCGTGCAATGAGAAAACTGGCAGCTGAGCACCCGTCAGAGAAAGTCGGAGAAGAAATCAGAAAGCTGTACAGCTGGAGTGACGAGGATAAACTGATCAATAATTAATCAGATCAGTCAGAAATACCGGACAATCGGAAAACGGACAGCTCTAATAAAGAATATGCGGGTTATCATGGCTGAATGGGTTGTGGTAACCCGTATAAATTTGTCTGGGAATATAGAATGTCCGGCGTTTTTAAGGGAGTGAGAATTTGCAGACGGAAACAAATGATTTCAGCAGAGGAAGTATTGCACGGAATATTTTAAATCTGGCGCTTCCCATGACGGCGGCCCAGCTGATCAATGTATTGTACAGCATTGTGGACCGGATCTATATCGGACGGCTGCCCCATACGTCAGCAGAGGCACTTACGGGAATCGGGCTGACGCTGCCGGTCATTACGATTATTACAGCGTTTGCCAATCTGTTCGGTATGGGAGGGGCGCCACTGTGTTCGATTGCCAGGGGCGAGCATAATGAGGAAAAGGCAGAAAAGGTGATGGGGAATTCCTTCGTCCTTCTTCTTATATCCGGAGGAGTCCTTATGATCCTCTGTCTGATCTTCAAACGTCCCCTTCTGTATCTTTTTGGCGCAAGTGATGTGAGCTGGCCCTACGCAGATCAGTATATTACAATATATCTGCTTGGAACGTTTTTTGTTATGATCAGTCTGGGAATGAATAATTTTATTAATGCACAGGGATTCGGAAAAACAGGAATGCTTACGGTTCTTCTTGGAGCTGTTCTGAATATCGTGCTGGATCCGGTTCTGATATTCGGGTTTGACATGGGCGTGAGGGGAGCTGCTGTTGCAACGATAATTTCCCAGGGCGCCTCGGCTTTCTGGGTATTAAAGTTTCTGACGGGAAAGAAAGCGCTTCTGCACCTGAATCTTAAGGGAATGTGTCTGGAATGGAAACGGGTGAAGGAGATTGTTCTTCTCGGAACATCCGGATTCGTAATGTCTGTGACGAACGGACTGGTTCAGATCGCGTCCAATGCGATGCTTTCCCGGTACGGAGGAGACCTGTATGTGGGAATTATGACAGTGATTAATTCTGTGCGGGAGATTATAACCATGCCTGTAACCGGACTTACTTCCGGAGCGCAGCCCGTGATCAGTTATAATTATGGTGCAGGATGTTTTCAGAGAGTAAAAGCCTCCATTCGTTTTATGACAGCAGGATGTATCATTTTTACTGCGGTTATGTGGGCAGTGCTGTTCTTCGAACCGAGATTTTTTCTCCATCTGTTTACGTCAAGAACCGAGATGATCAAAAATGGGGTGCCGGCCATGAGAATTTATTTTTGCGGTATTTTTATGATGGCGCTTCAGTTCGCAGGTCAGTCCACCTTTGTAGCGCTGAACCGGCCGAAGCAGGCAGTCTTCTTCTCCCTGCTCAGAAAAGTCATTATTGTGGTTCCTCTTACTATACTGCTTCCCATGGCAGGCAGTCTGGGAACAGACGGTGTATTTATGGCTGAACCGGTGTCAAATGTAATCGGAGGAGCTGCCTGCTTTGTGACAATGCTTATTACGGTATGGCCGGCTCTGAAAGAATCTTCCGGTCAGATATATGAAAAAAAGACGTCCGCCTGACGGCAGCGGACGTCTTTTTATCTCTGTTCTCTATTCATTAAGCAATGGATTCAACAGCTTTTGACAGACGAGAGATTTTTCTGGAAACAGTTCTTTTGTGGTAAACACCCTTTGTTCCAGCTTTGGAAATCTCAGCAATTGCTGCGCGAAGCGCGCTTTTAGCTGTTTCAGCATCCTTCTGAGCAACTGCTGTTTCAACTTTTTTTACAGCAGTTTTTACTTTAGAACGGATTGCTTTGTTCCTTGCAGCTTTTGTCTCGTTTACTAAAATTCTTTTTTTAGCAGATTTAATGTTAGCCAATCTGTACACCTCCAGACTCAAATGAGATTTTCAAATGTGTATTCCTGTTTCGGCGGATTCGGACACGGACGTTCCGTTGAAACATACTCATTCATTTTATGCCAACTTCCAGGGGTTGTCAATACATAATTTAAGAAATAACGTAAAAACTGGTAACAGTCCGGTTGTAAGGCGAGAAGAAGCTGAAAAGCAGCGGATGTACGGCTGAACCGCTGCGGACTGTGAATAATTAATTTCGAAAAGCGAGGGTGAGATATGATCAGAAATTATTGTGTGCGGACGGATCTTGCACTGGAGGAGAAAGAAAGGTTTGAATCGGATGCTGTGGAAATTTCGGGAGTAGTTCTTGAAGAAGAGTATGATGAGGAGAGGGAAATCCGTACAACCCGGGTAGTAATTGAAACAGAAAACGGGGCGGCAGCTATGGGAAAACCGGTGGGAACTTATCTCACGCTGGAAGCGCCGGATCTGGCGGCGCCGGACGAGGACAGCCAGATGGAGATTGCCGCGGAGCTCTGCCGCCGTATCCGGGAGCTGATTCAGAAAAAAAGGAAAGAGGAAAAAGATTTGTCTGTCCTTGTCGTAGGACTGGGAAACCGGGATATCACTCCCGATGCACTGGGCCCTTATGTAGTGGATCATTTGAATGTAACACGCCATATTGTAAAAGAATATGGAAAGTATGCCATGGGAATGGACCGGGCTGACCTCGTAAGCGCGGTTGTGCCCGGAGTTATGGGGCAGACAGGAATGGAAACAGCAGAGATTGTCAGAGGAATTGTCCGGGAAACATGCCCGGATCTGGTCATTGCCGTGGACGCCCTGGCTGCACGCAACAGCCGTCGGCTGAATCGTACGGTACAGATTGCGGATACAGGGATACATCCCGGCTCCGGAGTAGGAAACCACCGGCACGGGATGACGGAAGACTCTCTGGGAGTTCCGGTGATCGGTATTGGAGTACCGACGGTGGTAGATGCAGCCACGATTGTGAATGATACAATGGAGAATTTTATCCGGGCATTGGAATCTTCTGCCGCTTTGAAAGGAGTCGGCGAGGTACTCAGGTCGTACAGTCCGGGAGAAAAGTATCAGTTTGTAAAAGAACTGATCGCGCCTCATCTGAATGGGATGTTTGTTACCCCAAAAGACGTGGACGAAATGATACATCATATCAGCCATACGATTTCTGAGGCGCTGAATATGCTTTTTTCAGAAAATCAGGGCTCCTGATGCAATGTACAGCCGCAGACTTTTTCTTCTGTTTTACCGGGCGGCAACCTGTCATAAGTCGTTCCCGGCTTGCATAATATTTCAGAAGACACAGTGGAATTATGCGACGGAAAGGAATGCAGGCCGGTATGAATCAATGGTTCAGAAACGGAAAAAGAAGATATGCCTTATTTACGGCGGCAGCTGTTTTTTTATGTGCCGGTATTATTTATATCGGGGCAGGCGGTATAACAGATCAGTGGAAATACCGGCTTCAGCAGACGTTGTTTCACTGCTCCGGAGAAATGTACATGCCGGGGATTCTCTATGCCGGAAGCCCGGAGAAGCAGGGGGCTTCCGGATGGCTCAGAGAAAAGGCTCTTGCCTGGATGCCTCTCATAGGTTATGTAGAGGACCATATTCCATATGAGGAGACAATGGAAGACGAAGAAACCATAGCAAAAATACTGGAAAGCCAGGCAAATGATGAGAATATGGTTGATGAAAGCGGCAATTTAATCGGAGATCCGGATGAATCAGAGACAGAAGTTCAGACAACTGTTCCGACGGCGGATCTGTCTATAGAAAAGCTGAGAGATTTTGATTATCTGCTCAGTCATTTTTATATCGTGGACAGCTCTACAATGATTGGGCCGGAACAGCTGAATGTAGATGACCTTCTGGGAAGAAGTATGAAAATAGATACCGGCACAGATGGTCCCAAGGTGCTGATTTATCACACCCATTCCCAGGAAGAATTCAAAGATTCCACACCGGGGGATCCTTCGGAAAGTATTGTGGGTGTAGGAGCATATCTTGCGGAGCTGCTGAATGAAAAAGGAATTGAAACCATTCATGACACCGGCGTGTACGATATTATTGACGGGAAACTGGACCGGAGCAATGCCTATGGGAAGGCAGAGGAGGCGGTCAGTACAATTCTGGAGGAAAACCCGTCGATTGAAGTGGTCATTGATCTGCACAGGGACGGAGTATCGTCAGATACCCGTCTGGTAACGGAAATCAACGGAAAACCTACGGCAAAGATTATGTTTTTCAACGGACTGAGCCGATCCCGTACAAACGGGGATATCGAATATCTGAGTAATCCGTACATACAGGATAACCTGGCTTTTTCTCTGCAGATGAAACTGGCCTGTGAGAAAGAATATCCGGGCTTTACGCGAAATATATATCTGAGAGCCTATCGGTATAATCTGCATCTGATGCCGAAATCACTTCTGATCGAGGCCGGGGCCCAGACCAATACAGTAGAGGAAATGATGAATGCAATGGAAGTGCTGTCGGATGTACTCTGTCAGGTAATTACCGGAAAATAGCCGGGAAGAAAATTCATTGAAATTTGGAAAAACCAGTGGTATAGTATGTAATGGACTGCTCTGCGGTAAAGCAGGGCGAAAGAACGCTATTTCCCGCTGGCCCGGTCCTGCGGGAAGAAAAAGGAGAAGATAAATGGCGGCAAATCAGACGTACAATGCAGAAAATATTACAGTGCTGGAAGGACTGGAGGCGGTCCGGAAACGTCCGGGAATGTATATCGGAAGCGTGTCTGCAAAGGGACTGAACCATCTGATTTATGAGATGGTGGATAATTCCGTGGACGAACATCTGGCGGGATTCTGCTCGGAGATCCAGGTGATTCTGGAAAAGGACGGATCTGCCACGATATCTGACAATGGCCGTGGTGTTCCGGTGGATATGCATCAGAAGGGAGTCTCGGCCGCCCGTCTTGTGTATACAACGCTTCATGCCGGAGGAAAATTTGATGATTCTGCATACAAAACAAGCGGAGGGCTTCACGGTGTGGGATCCTCAGTAGTAAATGCGCTGTCGGTATATATGGATGTAAAAATCAGCAGAGACGGATATATTCATCATGACAGATATGAGAGAGGAATTCCGGTTGTAGAACTGGAAAACGGGCTTCTTCCAAAGATCGGGAAGACAAAAAAGACCGGAACTACGGTGAATTTTCTGCCGGATGATCAGATTTTTGAGAAAACCCGTTTCCGGGCTGAGGAAGTAAAAAGCCGACTTCATGAGACTGCATATCTGAATCCGGAACTGACTATCCGGTTTGAGGACAGAAGAAAGGAGCCGGAGGAGGCGGTTGTTTACCATGAGCCGGACGGAATTATCGGATTTATTCGGGATCTGAACAGTAAAAAAGAGACTCTCCATGATCCGGTTTTTTTCAGCGGAGAATCTGAAGGGATTAAGGTGGAGGCTGTCTTTCAGTATGTCAATGAGTTCCATGAAAATGTACTGGGCTTCTGCAATAATATTTACAATGCGGAAGGCGGTACTCATCTGACCGGTTTTAAGACAACTTTTACTACAGTAATGAATCAGTATGCCCGTGAGCTGGGAATTCTCAAGGAAAAGGATGCCAACTTTACCGGAGCGGATGTCCGGAACGGAATGACGGCTATTATTTCTATTAAACATCCGGATCCCCGTTTTGAGGGTCAGACAAAAACGAAACTGGATAATCCGGATGCTTCCAGGGCTGTGTCAAAAGTTACGGGAGAGGAAATTATACTTTTCTTTGACCGTAATCTTGATACGCTTAAAACCGTGCTGTCCAGTGCGGAAAAGGCTGCAAAGATCCGGAAAACCGAAGAAAGGGCAAAGACAAATTTACTGACGAAACAGAAATACTCTTTTGACAGCAACGGCAAGCTGGCTAACTGTGAAAGCCGTGACCCGAAGAAATGTGAAATTTTTATTGTAGAGGGAGATTCGGCGGGCGGCTCGGCAAAAACCGCGAGAGACAGAAACTTTCAGGCCATACTGCCTATCAGAGGAAAGATTCTGAACGTGGAAAAGGCAAGCATTGATAAAATTCTTGCCAATGCGGAGATCAAAACCATGATTAATGCTTTCGGATGCGGGTTTTCTGAAGGATACGGCAATGACTTTGATATCAGCAAACTCCGTTATGACAAGATTATTATTATGGCAGATGCGGACGTGGACGGAGCTCATATTTCCACTCTGCTGCTGACTTTGTTTTACCGGTTCATGCCGGATCTGATTTACGAGGGACATGTCTATATTGCTATGCCTCCTCTGTACAAAGCAATGCCGAAGAATGGAGAAGAAGAGTATCTGTATGACGATAAAGCTCTGGAAAAGTACCGGAAAACGCATTCCGGGTCCTTTACTCTTCAGAGATACAAAGGTCTGGGAGAGATGGACGCGGAACAGCTCTGGGAGACAACCCTGGATCCGGAACGGAGAATTCTGAAACAGGTGGAAATTGAAGACGCAAGAATGGCTTCCGGCGTGACGGAAATGCTGATGGGAACCGAGGTTCCCCCGCGGCGGGCGTTTATTTATGAAAATGCAAGAGAAGCAGAGCTGGATATATAATTAAGGAGAAATCAGATGAGCAGTGAACCACAGATTATAAGAACCGAATATTCAGATCTTATGAAAAAATCTTATATTGATTATGCCATGAGCGTAATTATAGCGAGAGCGCTGCCGGATGTAAGAGACGGGCTCAAGCCTGTCCAGAGGAGAACTCTGTATGATATGTATGAGCTGGGTATCCGGTATGACAGGCCCTACAGAAAATGTGCCCGTATTGTGGGCGATACCATGGGTAAATATCATCCCCACGGAGACAGTTCCATTTATGAGGCCCTGGTCGTTATGGCGCAGGATTTTAAAAAAGGCATGGTTCTTGTGGACGGCCACGGAAACTTCGGATCAATTGAGGGAGACGGCGCCGCGGCTATGCGTTATACAGAGGCAAGACTTACAAAATTCACCCAGGAGATCTGTCTTGCCGATCTGGATAAAAATGTTATTGATTTCGGACCCAATTTTGATGAGACAGAAAAGGAACCTGTCGTTCTTCCGGTACGTGTGCCGAATCTTCTTGTCAACGGCGCGGAGGGAATTGCCGTAGGTATGGCCACCAGCATTCCCACCCATAATCTGGGAGAAGTGATCGACGCGGTAAAGGCATATATGAAAAATGACGCCATCAGTACAAAGCAGCTGATGAAATACATAAAAGGCCCGGATTTTCCCACCGGCGGAATTGTAGTCAATAAAGATGATCTTCTTAATATTTATGAAACAGGTCAGGGGAAAATTAAAATCCGCGGAAAAGTGGAAGTCGAAGAATTAAAAGGCGGGAAAAAACAGCTGGTAATTACAGAGATACCCTACACAATGATCGGAAGCGGAATCGGAAAATTCCTGAATGATGTATGCGCTCTTGTTGAGTCTAAAAAGACTACGGACATTGTAGATATTTCCAACCAGTCTTCCAAAGAGGGCATCCGGATTGTCCTGGAACTGAAGCGCGGAGCAGATGCAGAGAATCTGAAAAATATGCTCTATAAAAAGACCCGTCTGGAAGATACTTTTGGCGTCAATATGCTGGCGGTGGCGGACGGACGTCCGGAGACGCTGGGCCTGAAAAAGATTATTGAATATCATGTGGACTTTCAGTTTGAACTGGCTACCAGAAAGTATAAGACGCTTCTGGCCAAAGAGCAGGAAAAGAGTGAAATTCAGGAAGGTCTGATCAAAGCCTGTGATGTAATCGATCTGATCATAGAGATCCTGCGGGGCAGCAAATCGGTTAAAGATGCAAGAGCCTGCCTTGTAAACGGAATTACAGAAAATATCCGGTTCAAGTCGCCGATTTCCAGAAAGATGGCCGCGCTTCTGAGATTTACAGAGCGCCAGGCCACGGCAATTCTGGAGATGCGTCTCTACCGTCTGATCGGTCTGGAGATCGAGGCTCTTCGGGCGGAGCATGAGCAGACACTGAAAAATATTGCCCGGTATGAGGATATTCTGAATAATTATGATTCTATGGCTCAGGTAATCATAGAGGAACTTGATGCCTGCAAGAAAGAATACGGAAGAAAACGACGTACCGTTGTGGAAAATGCCGCAGAGGCTGTATTCGAAGAAAAGAAAATCGAGGAGCAGGAAGTGGTATTCCTGATGGACCGTTTCGGATATGCCAGGACAGTGGATCCCTCGGTCTATGAGAGAAATAAGGAAGCGGCAGACAGCGAAAATAAATATATTGTGCATTGCATGAATACAGGCAGACTGTGTGCTTTTACGGATAAAGGAAAGATGCATCAGATCCGTGTTCTGGATCTGCCCTGCGGAAAATTCCGGGATAAGGGAACTCCGATAGACAATGTGAGTAATTATTCCAGCAGTGAGGAGCAGATTATTATGATCTGTGATGCGGAGCAGATGCGGTTCTCGCAGCTGCTGTTTGCTACAGCTCAGGGAATGATCAAAAAAGTTGACGGCAAAGAATTCCAGGTGTCCAAAAGAACGATTGCGGCTACAAAACTGCAGGAGGAAGATGTGCTTGTCTCGGTACAGGTAATAACGGAAAATCAGCATATTGTACTGCAGACAAGAAACGGCTATTTCCTCAGATTTCCGGCATCGGAAGTTCCGGAAAAGAAGAAGGCGGCAATCGGAGTCCGGGGAATCAGACTTCAGAAAAAAGATGTGCTGGAAAATGTCTATCTGTTCCAGGAAGGGACGGAAACAAAAGTGACTTACGGCAAAAAGACAGTCACACTGAACCGGCTTAAGACAGCAAAGCGGGACGGAACCGGTACAAAGACCAGACAGGCGGACTGAATCTGTACAGCACTCAGATGAGAATACTTTTTCGAAAAAACCCTTGATTTCTCTGGAAAAAGGTGTTAAAGTTTTTTATAGTTACATAAGGAATCCGGCAGAAGAGTGAACGAAAGTTCACT
>DWZZ01000173.1 GCA_019117305.1 Candidatus Mediterraneibacter merdigallinarum
TTGACGAAATAAGCGGTTATCTGGTACAGTGTAACTGGTACAGAAATGGAACGTCAATGAAAGAAAGGGTGATTCTTTGCTGTTTCGACAGATGAAGTATTTTACTGCTGTTGTGGAATGCGGCAGCTTTACTGAGGCGGCAGAGCAGTGTTATATATCCCAGTCCGCCATATCCCAGCAGATACGGGCGCTGGAAAAAGAACTGGGCGTGGAGCTGATTCACAGGGAAAACAGGAAGTTTACCCTGACTCCGGCAGGGGAGTATTTTTACAGCCGGAGCAAGGGACTTCTGGAGGAGGTGGATGATATCCGCAGGGAGACCGTCCGGATCGGACAGGATGATGAACTGCAGCTTCGTATCGGATATCTCCGGTGCTACAGCGGTCAGGAGCTCCATCAGGCTGTAGCGGAATTTTCACGGCTTTATCCGGAAGTATCCATCAGCATTGTCAACGGAACGCACGAAGAGCTGTATGATCTGCTGCGGTTCGGAGGAGTGGATCTGATCCTCAGCGATCAGAGGAGAGCCTTTTCCAGCCAGTATGAGAATTACCAGCTGCTGCAGTGCGGATGTTATGCAGAACTTTCGGTCAGCAGTGATCTGAGCAGCCAGGAGTCAGTGGAACTGGACAGTCTGAAGCGGATCCCCTGTATCCTGATCTCTTCCAGAGAACAGCAGAATACGGAGCAGGATTATTTTCAGAACACTCTGGGATTCGGAGGTCAATTCCTGTTCGCGGAAAACCTGGAGGAAGGGCGGCTGATGGTAGCCGGCAACCGGGGATTCCTGCCGATTGAGAGTGTGGGTACCCTTCCGCCGGCAGGAGCGGCCATCCGGCGGCTGCCCATTGTCCGGAACGGACAGCAGCTTCAGAGAAATTACTGTGTGTTCTGGCTGAAAGACCAGACAAACTATTATATCGAAGAATTTGCGGGAATTCTCCGGAAACTTCTTTTATAACCAAAGCTGAAAGGGGACTGACATATGATTGAAGTTGAAGTAAAGCTTCCCATCCCGGATCCGGAAGGGGTAAAAAACAGGATTCTGGAGGCGGGTTTTAAAGAGCAGAGGTTTATTGAAGAGCGGGATACATATTTTGACAATGCCCGTGGAGACATTAGAGCGAACGGAGAAGCTCTCAGAGTCCGTGAGACGAAAGACTGCCGTACAGGTAAAAAACAGGCACAGATCAATTATAAAGGAAAGAAGCTGGATACGCAGACGATGACCCGCAGAGAATTAGAAACCGGGGTAGAGGACGGGGCGGTCTGCCGGGAGATTCTGCAGGCCATCGGGTACTCTCCCGCGGAACCGGAAGTAATCAAGATCCGGACAATGCTGCAGAAAGATTTTATCACAGCCTGTCTGGATGATGTGCACGGGCTGGGCAGTTTTCTGGAGCTGGAGATTCTGGTGGAAAGTGAAGAGAAAAAAGATGCCGCCCTGGGTCAGATCAAAGACATCCTGAACAGTCTGGGGTATCAGGTCTCCGACTCGGTTCAGACCTCTTATTTATCCATGCTTCAGAGAAAGGCAGATAAAGAAGGATATCAGAATGAATGAAAGTTCTGGTATCCTTTTTTGCTGCTGTGCGGTCGCATCAGTTTTACTTATCAGAACTATTCGGAATTAAAATTGTTGATTTCGGCAGAAAGCTTACAATAAAGTTATCAGAAAGAAAGAGGTGGATTCATTATGGAAAAAGATGTAATGATTTTAACAGGCGCGGGACAGATCGGCATGGCGATTGCCCGCCGTATGGGATATGGAAAGAAGATTGTAATCGGAGATAAGAATCCGGATAATGCGCAGGCTGTCGCAAAGATCATGAATGACGCCGGATACGATACAGATGCCGTGGAGATGGATCTTTCTTCCCGGGAGTCCATTAAAAATCTGATCGCAAAAGCGCAGGAGTACGGGGATATTACTATGCTGGTAAATGCGGCAGGCGTTTCTCCCAGCCAGGCGCCCGTTGAGGCAATCCTGAAAGTAGATCTGTACGGTACGGCGGTACTTCTGGAGGAAGTGGGCAAGGTGATCAGAGAAGGCGGCGTGGGAGTGACAATCTCAAGCCAGTCCGGACACCGTATGCCGGCCCTTACGCCGGAGGAAGACGAACAGCTTGCCTGCACGCCCGCAGAGGACCTGCTGAAGCTGGACATTCTTCAGCCGGAGAATATCAGAGATACGCTGCACGCTTACCAGATGGCGAAACGCTGCAATGAGAAGCGGGTCATGGCAGAGTCTGTAAAATGGGGCGAGAAAGGGGCACGGATCAACTCTATTTCCCCGGGAATTATCGTAACGCCTCTGGCCATTGACGAATTTAACGGTCCCAGGGGAGACTTTTATAAAAACATGTTCGCGAAGTGCCCTGCAGGACGTCCGGGAACAGCGGACGAAGTTGCCAACGTGGCGGAACTTCTCATGAGCGATAAGGGCGCGTTTATTACCGGCGCGGACTTCCTGATCGACGGAGGAGCCACAGCTTCTTACTTCTATGGACCGCTGAAGCCGGAAGCGTAAACAGGTACAGAAGAGCTCCCGCAATGCCGGACATTTTAATATGCTTTAAACGAAAAGAATCCTGAAAAGGGTTCTTTTTTTGATGGCATTTTAATAATTCTGAAACATTTTTCAAACCTTTTTCAAATAATGAAAGCCCATACTTCAATAATGAGAACATGAGGTCTGTTTATGAGTAGCGGGGATGCAAAAGGGAGTGATCCGCTGGATGCCAGTGAAAAATTCTTATAATCCAAACCGGAAACAAGGAGAAAATGTGGAGGGAGGTCAGCGCTTGAAAAAATGAAAAAGTTCATGATACATTTGCTTGTTTATATAAGCACGGCGGCAGCGGCTGTTTTATCCATTATACAGGCAGGAAAACAGATACTGCCGTGGATTGCCGGAATAGTGGTGTATGTCCTGGCAGCTGTTCTGCTGACGCTTTCATGCGTGTTTTTTTATCACGATCTGAGGGAGAATGTTATAAAGAAAATACTTGAAGTTATAAAAAAGAATCCGCTTGGAGAACGTTTTCTTGCCGACTACACGTTTCGTACCATCCTTACCACTCTGCCTGCATTTTTGATCAATGTGGCATATACGGTGTATAACGGTGTGATCGGGATCATGAACCAGTCTGTCTGGTTCATTACAATGGCAGTCTATTACAGCCTGCTGGGAATCATGCGTTACCGTGCAGTAAGTACAGGAAGAAAAATATCACGTCTGGATGACAGGGAACAGATCAGGAAGAAGGAACTTTCCGTGATAAAGACAGACGGCATTCTGCTTCTGGTATTGAATCTGGCGCTGAGCGGCGTTGTACTTCTGACGATCGCCCAGGATACGGCGAAAAGATATTCAGAGATCATGGTGATATCTATAGCGGCATATACCTTTTATAAGATCACAATGGCAGTGGTCAATATGGTAAAGGTAAGAAAAAGGAAGTCGCCGATCCTGATCACGATCCGCAATATAGGCGCTGCGGATGCACTGGTATCCATGCTTACCCTGCAGGCGGCGATGTTTGCCTCATTTCAAGATAAAAATAGCTTGAATACCAATCAGATGAACGCCATCACCGGACTGTCTGTCTGTATCCTCATATCAATATTGGGAATAAGCATGATCTGGTATGCCTGGAAGAAAAAGAAAGAATCCTGAGCGCATCAGGATTCTTTCTGATATTATTCAGACAGAAGTCAGGCGCGTTTTCCATTGCGTAGCTGTAACCGCAGTAGTTCAGCATTTCGATATCATTTCCGCCGTCCCCGAAGGCAGCGCACTGCTCCGGAGAAATTCCCCAGCGCTCTGCAAGCCGCTTCAGGCCGGACGCCTTGTGACAGCCCGGAACGATCAGATCAATGGAGCCGTGACCGCTGGTTGTGGGCTCAACTTTCCCGCCGAGCCGCTCACGGAACATGTCGTAATAAAAATAGGTTTTTTCTTCCGGGACTGTGGGCGCAAATTTAAGTATCTGGTCACCTACTTCTTTAAAATCATCTGTCCACTGCAAACGGTGGTAATAGATCTTTGTAAGGTCAAAAAACTCCCGGCTTACGGTTCCGCGCTGACAGTATGCGCTGTTTACGCCGCACAGGACATTCAGGATTTCCGGGTATTCCCTGCACAGATCGATAACAGCATAAATGTTAATGCTGGTTCTGCAGCGGGTTCTGTGTTATTATCTATATAAAAATCACCTGTTTTTCATAATTTCTATACAGAAGGTATCATACAGATAATAAGGAAAGCCTGCAGATTTCTGTTCTGCCGGATGAGAAGGCTTCCCGGAAAGGACGGTCTGAATATGGAAAAATATAAGAGAATATTTGTTGTGGTTATAGACTCTCTTGGTGTGGGAGCAATGGAGGATTCCCCTGAGTTCGGAGACGTGGATGTGAATACTCTGGGGCATATCTCCCGGTCTGTGGACAGCTTTGTCATCCCGAATCTTCAGAAGATGGGCATGGCAAATCTTACACCGCTGAAGCAGGTGGAACCGGTGGAGAACAGCCTGGGATATTACGGAAAGCTCCGGGAGAAAAGCAAAGGGAAAGACACCATGACCGGACACTGGGAGATGATGGGGCTTGAGGTAAAGAAGCCCTTTAAGACATTTACGGAGCACGGATTTCCGCCGGAACTGATCCGGGAGCTGGAAGAAAAGACCGGACATAAGGTAATCGGCAACAAAAGCGCTAGCGGAACAGAGATCCTGGATGAGCTGGGAGAGGAAGAGATCGCCACAGGACATATGATCGTATATACGTCCGCGGATTCTGTCCTGCAGATCTGCGGCAACGAAGAGACTTTCGGCCTGGATGAGCTGTACCGCTGCTGTGAGATCGCCCGGCAGATTACCATGAAGGATGAGTGGCGTGTGGGACGGGTCATTGCCCGCCCTTATGTGGGAAAGAAAAAAGGAGAATTCCGGCGCACCAGCAATCGCCATGACTACGCGCTGAAGCCTTTCGGGAAAACCGCGCTGGACGCGCTGAAAAGCGCCGGTCTGGACGTGATTTCTGTGGGGAAGATCCGGGATATTTTCGATGGGGAAGGAATCACCCGGAGCTATAAATCCAAAAGCTCGGTTCACGGTATGGAGCAGACCATCGCCCTTGCGCAGGAAGATTTCCACGGGCTGTGCTTTGTCAATCTGGTGGACTTTGACGCACTGTGGGGCCACAGAAGAGACCCGGAAGGATATGCGGCTGAGATTGAGCGCTTTGACGTGAATCTTGGCAGGCTTCTGCCGCTTCTCAGGGAGGAAGACCTGCTGATAATCACCGCGGACCATGGGAATGATCCCACCTACACAGGCACAGACCACACACGGGAAAAAGTGCCGTTTCTCGCATGGTCCCCGTCCATGAAAGGAAGGGGAGAACTGCCGGAGGCGGATACATTCGCCGTCATCGGCGCTACAGCAGCGGATAATTTCGGCGTTTCCATGCCTGAGGGAACCATCGGAACATCCCTGCTGGAAAAATTACAATAGATAGACAAAAAGAAAAGGAGACCGGTCAGATGGACTTTCATACAATACTCAGATCCCGGTGTCTGATTACAGACGGAGCAATGGGAACATACTACAGGGAGAAATACGAAAACAGCCCGGGAGCCCCGGAACTTGACAACCAGACAGAGCCTCAGAAAATTGAGGCGGTTCACAGAGAATATATTGAAGCAGGGGCCGACATTATCAGAACCAACAGTTTTGCCTCAAATGTAAAGACGCTCTGCGCGGATCTCTCCGGAGAGACAACCAGAGAAGAGCAGCTGAAGCGGGTTTATGACAATGTGCAGGCGTCCTGCCGGATCGCCCGGTCCGCGGTGAGAAAAGAGCAGGAAAGAGCAGAAAAAACGGGAAAAATCCAAAAAGAGGTATATATAGCCGGAGATATCGGCCCTATACCGGAGCAGGACGACGGCAAAGAGGCGGAGGATATTCTTGAAGAATACAGAACCATGGCAAAGGCCCACCTGGATTCCGGAGTCAGGCTGATCTGGTTTGAAACCTTTTCGGATTTTGAACAGATACTGCCGGCGGCAGAGTGGATCCGGTCAGTCAGTGACGCATTTATCATGGCAAGCTTTTCTGTGAATATGTATGGCTATACAAAAACAGGAATCAGCATGAGAGAACTTCTCAGGACTGCTGAAGAAAGCAGTCTGATTGACGGAATCGGGTTTAACTGCGGTATCGGGCCATCCCATTTATGCAGGCTTCTGAGAAGGCAGAATCTGGGAAAAATGATTGTATCTGCCGTGCCGAATGCCGGTTACGCGGAACGGATTGAGAACAGAATGGTCTATCGGGACAATGCCGCATACTTCTGTGAAGCGCTGGAAGAGATTGCGGATCTGGGCGTAAATATGATCGGCGGATGCTGCGGAACCAATCCGTCCTATACGAAGAAACTGGCCCAGACGGTAGGAAACCGGCCTGCCGCAAAAAGACTGGAAGACCGGCCGGAAGAGAGGGCGGAGTCGGAGATCCGCTATGACAACAACCCCTTTATCCGAAAGATTTATTCCGGAGAAAAGGCGGTTATCGCAGAGCTGGATCCGCCTTTTGACGGAAATGACAGGAAGATGACAGAAGCAGCGGCGGTTCTGAAGCAGGCGGGAGTGGAGATGATTACCTTTTCCGATTCCCCTATGGGCAAAATGAGGGCGTCAGGCGTCATGTCCGCGGTCAAGATCGCCAATCAGCTGGAAGTAGAGACCATGCCCCATATTGCGTGCCGGGACAGAAACGCAATCGGAACCGGCTCTGAAATACTGGGCGCGTATATGAACGGCATCCGGAACTTCCTGATTGTTACCGGGGATCCGGTTCCGTCGGGAGACCGGGGCAGCATCAAGTCTGTCTACGATTACAACTCGGTTACCCTGATGAATTATATCCGGCAGCTGAACAAAGAATATTTCTCGGAAGATCCCATTGCCTATGGCGGAGCCCTGAATTATGGGAGAGCCAATATTGACGCCGAGATCAGAAGGATGGAGAAAAAATGCCGGGCCGGAGCGTCCTTTTTCCTGACCCAGCCGATCTATTCGGATGAGGACGTAGAAAGAATCCGCTACATAAAAAGCAGAATCGATACAAAGATCATCTGTGGCATTATGCCTCTGGTCAGCTACCGAAACGCAGTATTCATGAAAAATGAAATCACGGGTATTCACGTTCCGGATGAGATTATCGCACAGTACCGTAAAGATATGAGCCGGGAAGAAGCACAGGCCGCGGGGGTCCGCATTGCAGTGGAGATCGCGGAGAAACTCCGGGATACCGCCGACGGATACTATTTCATGGTGCCTTTCAACCGGGCCCGGATGATTGCGGAAATTATGGAAGAGATTCGGATCTGACGGAGGGAACTTCCGGATAACAGGCAGAAACCGGAAGGGAAGGAAGTTTTTATAAGACGGATTCAGAAGAGGGGGACAGGGAAT
>DWZZ01000174.1 GCA_019117305.1 Candidatus Mediterraneibacter merdigallinarum
TGATTTTCGGTTTCGGCTGATATTTCTTCGCCCGTTCTGCAATCGCATCCAACGATATCTTATCATCGCCTTCTCCAAATTCTACCTTTACATTAATAACACTGTCCGGGGATTTGTGGGATAAAAGTACAACTGTCTCGACATGCACCGTCATCGGAAACATATCCACTGCTCTGACTTTCCTCACTTCATACCCGTTCCCGCACAGATATTTCATATCTCTTGCCAGCGTGGCCGAGTCACAGCTTACATACACAACCCGCTCCGGTGCCATCTTCACAACCGTCTCCAGCAGCGCCTCATCGCAGCCCTTCCTCGGCGGATCCACCACAATCACATCCGCGCGGGCCCGCTCCCCGCCGTGTTCTTTCTTATACCTGTCATAATAGTCCGGCAGGACTTCCTCCGCCTTTCCCACGAAAAACTCTGCATTTTCAATCCCGTTGATCTGCGCGTTTTTCCGCGCGTCTATGATCGCCTGAGGCACGATTTCCACGCCGTACACCTGCCCTGCCTTCTGCGCAAGGAAGAGAGAAATGGTTCCGATTCCGCAGTAGAGGTCCCATACGGACTCGCCGCCCTGCAGATCTGCATATTCCAGCGCAAGGGAATACAGTTTTTCCGTCTGCACCGGATTCACCTGATAGAAGGACAGAGGAGAGATCTGGTATTTTACGCTGCCGATATAATCAGTAATATATTCCTTTCCCCAGAGCACCCGGAAGGTGCTGCCCATGATAACGTTTGTCTGTTCCATGTTCGGGCTGACAGAGATGCTTGTCATCCCTTCTATAGCCCTCAGCTTTTCAACGAGATGTTCCTCATAAGGCAGCTTCCGGCTGTTGATTACCAGACAGACCATAATCTCTTTTGTTGTAAAACCGAAACGGATCAATGCATGGCGGATGACTCCGGTTCCGGTTTTCTCGTCATAAGACGGAACATGATTTTCTTCCATATAGGTCAGAATAATTTTCAGAATCTCCCGGTTCACCGGCACTCCCAGCGCGCAGTCTGTGTTGGCAATAATGCTGTGTGTCCGGCCGGCGTAGAAACCGGTTACCGGTCTTCCTTCTTTGTCTGTGCCGAAGGGAAACTGGGCCTTGTTCCGATAGCCAAAGGGCTGGTCCATCCCCACGGCAGGCTCCATTACACGATCCAGCAGTTCCGGCGGGAAGCCGCCGATACGCTCCAGATTTCCCCGTACTTTGCGGGCTTTGAATTCCAGCTGCTTCTCATAGGACATTTCCTGGATCTGGCAGCCGCCGCACTGTCTTGCAAAGGCACATCTGGCATTTACCCGGTCCGGAGAAGGGCTCAGAATTTTCATCAGTCTTGCGTAGCCGTAATTTTTCCTGGCCTTTGTAACTTTTGCCTCTACCTGATCGCCGATCACCGCATCCTTGATAAAAAGAGTATAACCGTCCACCTTTCCTATACCCTCTCCGTTTACGCCTATATCTGTAATCTCAGTAATCACTGTCTGGTTTTTCTGCATTTGATTCTCATTTTTCCCCATATTTATATCCTTTCATAAAACGGGGGACGTAACCCCTTTTTCTGTTACGTCCCCGATGTTCTCCTTAAGTTGGACTCAAAAAGTCTGTTAAACCCAAGCCACTCTGTTCCCGTCTTGCCTTTGAATATTTCTGTCAGCGTCTGCAGTTTTGCATCCGCATTGTCCGCCAGATTCAGAGCCAGAGCCTCGGCCAGAGCCGGCTTCTTCGGCGAACCGTATTCCAGTTCTCCGTGATGAGCCACTACACAATGCTTCAGTTCATTGGCCAGTTTTACCGGAAAGTCCGGCTGCTCTCTGAGGGCTTCGTCAATCATCTCCACACCGATTACAATATGGCCGATGAGCTGTCCCTCGTCTGTGTAATCATTATCCGGAAATGCGGACAGTTCTCTTGTTTTTCCAATGTCATGACACAGCGCTGCGGAAATGAGAAGATCCCTGTTTAAAATGGAATACGCACCTGCAAAATATTCGCACAGGTGCACCACGCTCAGCGTGTGTTCCAGAAGTCCTCCGGAAAAGCTGTGATGTACGGTCTTGGCGGCCGAATGTCCTTTAAAGCTGCTGATAAACGCCTCGTCTTTCACAAAGAAATATTCCAGTAGCTGCCGGAGATGGACGTTGGAGATCTGCCGGATATACGCCAGCAACTCCTCATACATTCCGTCTACACTCTTATCGGTTGTAGGCATATAATCCGCCGGATTGTACTCTCCCTCATAAGCCCGGCGGATCTGCCGGATATTGAGCTGAAGATTGCCATTATAATTAATTACGTCGCCAAATACTTCTATAAAATCTTTTTCACTGTATTCAGAAATCCCCTGGGAATTTGGATCCCAGACTTTTCCGTCCAGTGTCCCTGTCTTATCCTGCAGAATCAGGTTGTCATACGGTTTTCCGTTTCGCGTTTCCGCGGAACGTTTCCCTTTACACAGATATACGTTTCTGATTGTCTCTCCTTCATGCAGTCCACTGATATATCTCATTTCATTCCTCTTTCTATTCTTCTATTTTTATTTCTGCCCCACAGTTACCGTGTAATCCACATCCACATAACCGTCAGCTCCAAGACGTTTGCCTTTGATCTGTATCTGCTGATCTGTCCGGGTCTCCAGTACAGCCTTCTCGAATGTCACCAGATTGGTCACCGTTTCCCCGTTTATTTCACAGATAATATCACCGCTTTGTATTCCTGCCGCCATGGCCGGAGAATCAGGATCCACGTCAATTACATAAATGCCTGCCGGCATTCCCTGATCTTCTTTCAGCCGGGAGGTAACTGTTGTTGCGTATACACCGATATACGGCACGTTCTGCCCGTTCGCCATAAGCTCGATCACAGACTTCAGATCTGATATGGCATAAGCGTTTGCCGTATTTGTCCCTTCATCTTCCCAGATCGAAGCCATAATCAGACCCACAACCTCGCCCTGCATATTAAACAATACCCCGGATCCGCCCGAAGCAGCGGAAATGTCGGTTGCAAGGATATCGCACTCTCCGTCGTAAAAAGTTTCTTTGTAATCAGTAGAACTGATAATTCCATAACTGATTCCGTCTGCGTAACTGAAAGTATTTCCCAGAGCAATCACCGGATCCCCCTGCTGCGTCAGATTGGAATTTCCCAGAACGGCAACTTTTACAGAACTCCATGTAGAAGTGGAAATTTCTCTTCGCCGGACGCTGAATACCGCCAGACAGCGGTTGCGGTCACGCATTTTCAAAGAAGCCCCATACCGGGATCCATCTGCAAATGTAACAATCCAGCTTTCCGCGTCGCTGCATACAGAGTCCGGGGCAAATATCAGCAGTTCCTGCCCATTGTCCGCAGTAACAATTCCGGCCGCCGAATCTTCAATTCCTGTTGTCTCGTCTGTCCAGTCCGTTCCTCCGGATACCCGACTCACAGTGGCAACACTTCTCTTTGCTTCATCTGCCAGACTATACATGGATGCAAGCATTTCTTCATAACTCAGTGAATCCAGCTTCTGCTCTGTTTCCCTGGTCTTTTCCTCCTCCGCTTTCTGCTCTTCTTCCGATGGTTCCTCATCTTCCGGAATGGTTACGGTCTCAGGTTCTCCCTTAAATGTCCGCTCTGCCCAGGGTTTGAGCGCAAAAAAACCAATACAGGCAAAAATTCCCAGAATCACACCGTACAGAGCAATTCTGGCAGTCTGCCTGAAAAGTCTTTCCCTGCTTAAGGGCTCGGGTTTTATGGTCTCCTGCAGAAAGGAGTATTTCTCCGGCTTCTGCTCTTCTTCCGCTGTACTGCCTGCCGAAGAGTTTTCTGTCTGAGCCGCATCCAAATGTGCGCTTTCTTTCTGCGGATTTTCTTTCTGCTTATCAACGGTGGTTTCCGGAGTCTCCTCCTGATCCGGATTCCGATTCTTCCTGTGCAGCATAGGCATAATTTCTCCTTCAGATTATAGTATAACCGATTCATTTGGATTGTTCAATCGTAACTGTCCGGCGCGGCCTGAAATTTGCGGCAGCTCAGCCATGCCTGCCATGGAAAGGACGCTGCGCTCTTGTCATGGAAAAAGGAATGGGGTAAAATGATTACAGCCGGAGAGAAAACCGGACATAATATATAAACAGAAAAACTTAGAAAATAACAGACAGGTGAATTTATGAATCAGAAAACTCTGACAAAACTGGAATATGATAAAATCATCGGGCTTCTGGAAGAGGAAGCCTCTTCCTTCCGCGGGCGCCAGCTCTGCCGGAGGCTTAAGCCCATGACTGATCTGAATAAAATCAATACTTTTCAGGAACAGACGGCTGCCGCATTTACAAGAATTATCCGGAAAGGCCGTTTTTCCTTCGGCGACGCCGCACCCATAGAGGAGTCCATGAAACGACTGGAAATAGGAGGGGCCTTAAGCATTTCCGAACTTCTGCGCATCTGCCGGCTCCTGAAAAACGCCGCCCGGGCCAAATCCTACGGCAGGCACGACACTCAGGAGGACGCTGCCGACTGCCTGGACGACTATTTTAACCTTCTGGAACCCCTGAGTCCGCTGTCAAATGAAATCGACCGCTGTATTATCTCCGAGGAGGAGATCGCGGACGACGCCAGCAGTGAACTGAAACGGATCCGGCGGAATATGAGTACGATTAACGACCGGGTTCACGCCACTCTCAGCGGACTGGTAAACGGCTCCTGGCGCTCTTATCTTCAGGATCCGATTATTACTATGCGCGGGGACCGTTACTGTCTTCCGGTAAAAGCGGAATACAGAGGACAGGTACAGGGGCTGATCCATGATCAGTCTTCCACCGGCTCTACATTATTTATTGAGCCGATGGCTGTTGTAAAACTGAATAATGATCTCAAAGAACTTTATGCAAAAGAGCAGGAAGAGATCCAGGCCATCCTTGCGGATCTGAGCAGCCAGGCCGCCTCTTATGTGGAAGAAATCCGGCAGGACTACAGGGCCATGACGGATCTGGACTTTATATTTGCCCGGGGCGCGCTGGCTCTGTCCATGCAGGCCAGCCGGCCGGTATTCAATCAGGAAGGCCGCATCCGCATCCGGGAAGGGCGGCATCCGCTTCTGGACCCCCGTACCGTAGTCCCCATCACAGTTTCTCTGGGAGAAGATTTTACTCTTCTAATTATTACAGGACCCAATACAGGCGGAAAAACTGTGTCCCTGAAGACTGTAGGGCTGTTTACGCTGATGGGGCAGGCCGGACTGCACATTCCCGCGGGAGACCGTTCGGAACTTGCCGTTTTTTATCAGGTTTACGCGGATATCGGAGATGAACAGAGCATTGAACAGAGTCTGAGCACCTTTTCGTCTCATATGACAAATATTGTCTCTTTTCTGAAAAAGGTAGATGAACAGTCCCTTGTACTGTTCGACGAGCTGGGCGCGGGAACAGACCCGACGGAGGGAGCCGCTCTCGCCATTGCGATTCTGTCCTATCTTCACAAAAGGGGAATCCGCACAATGGCAACCACCCATTACAGCGAACTGAAAATATACGCACTCTCCACAGAAGGCGTAGAAAACGCCTGCTGCGAATTTGACGTAGAAAGTCTGCGTCCTACTTACCGTCTGCTCATCGGCATTCCCGGAAAGAGTAATGCATTTGCCATTTCCGGAAAGCTGGGGCTTCCTGAGTTTATTATCAAAGACGCCAGGAAACGGCTGAGTGAGCAGGATATTTCCTTTGAAGACCTGCTTACTGATCTGGAAACCAGCCGCCGCACAATCGAACAGGAACGTGCGGAAATCCAGGCATACCGGAAAGAAACAGAAGCGCTGAAAGCCCAGGCACAGCAGCGGCAGGAAAAGCTGGAAGAACAGCGGAACCGGATTATCCGGGAGGCAAACGAAAAAGCCAATGCCATCCTGCGGGAAGCCAAAGAAGTAGCAGATGAGACGATCCGCAACTTCCACAAATTCGGCAAAGAAAATATTTCAGCCGCCGAAATGGAAAAAGAGCGGGAGCGTCTCAGACAGAAAATAAAAACCACGCAGGCTGACGCTGCGGTTAAAGCTGCAAAGCAGAAGAAAAAGTACAAAGCAAGCGACTTCAAACTGGGAGAATCTGTGAAAGTTCTGAGCATGAATCTGACCGGAACAATCCATTCTCTCCCCGACTCAAAAGGAAACGTAACCGTACAGATGGGTATTCTTCGCTCCCAGGTAAATATTTCTGATCTGGAAATCATAGAAGAACCGGTGCCGTACGCTGCGAAAAAATTCAGCCGCACTTCCAAAAGCAGTATGAAAATGGGGAAATCCCTCTCTGTAAGCCCTGAGATCAATCTCCTCGGCAAAACAGTAGACGAAGCTGTAGCAGAACTGGACAAATATCTGGACGACGCACTCCTCTCACATCTGAATACCGTGCGTGTCGTTCACGGAAAAGGAACCGGCGCTCTCCGCAAAGGCATTCATGAATACCTGCGGCGCCAGAAACATGTAAAATCCTACCGGCTGGCCGAATTCGGCGAAGGGGATGCCGGCGTTACAATTGTAGAACTGGGATAAAAGGAGGGAAAACCACTATGATAGGGAAACAGAAAATCCTGATTGTCGATGACGATGAAAATATTGCCGAACTGATTTCACTCTATCTTACGAAAGAGTGTTTTGATACAAAAATCGTACACAATGGAGAGGACGCGCTGTCCGCGTTCGAAACATACAATCCGAATCTGATCCTTCTGGATCTGATGCTTCCCGGTATTGACGGCTACCAGGTATGCCGGGAAATCCGGGCAAAATCCACCACTCCGATTATTATGCTTTCTGCGAAAGGTGAAGTATTTGACAAGGTGCTGGGCCTGGAGCTGGGCGCTGACGATTATATTATGAAACCATTCGACTCCAAGGAAATGGTTGCAAGGGTCCGGGCCGTACTGCGACGCTATCAGCCTGCCAAAGCAGCGGAAGCTCCTGCGGAAAAAGCCAAATATGCAGAATATGACGGGCTGGTTATCAATCTGACCAACTATTCTGTCATGTGTGACGGCAGACAGGTTGAAATGCCCCCGAAAGAGCTGGAACTGCTCTACTGTCTGGCTTCCTCACCGAATCAGGTCTTTACCCGCGAGCAGCTTCTTGACCGTATCTGGGGCTATGAGTATATCGGCGATACAAGAACTGTAGACGTCCACATCAAGCGGCTCAGAGAAAAGATCAAAGATCATCCCGGCTGGAAACTGAGCACTGTATGGGGCATCGGCTATAAATTTGAGACGAAATAACACCGGAGTATTAACTAATGAAAAGCATTCTGCACTTAAAATTTATTGTACTTTATATTATATTCGGATTTCTGTGCGTTTTTACAACCGCTATGCTGGCTGAAGAACTGATTCAGACCCAGCTGGAAGATGATACCTCCCAGACTCTTTACCGGGAGGCCACGCTGATTGCAAGCGATTATCTGCCTTCTTATTTTACAGATTCTTCTTCCGTCCAGTCTGTTCAGGCTCAGCTTGCGGCCATGAGACTGTACCTGGACTCTTCGCTGTGGTTTGTTTCCAGTGACGGAACCATGATTACGTCTTCCAATCTGGAGGGTACATCTTCTCCTGACGCAATTGAAAACTTCGATCCGGCGGAAATCGGCAGCAGTCAGTACATTACAGGAACTTACCACGGATATTTTGACGAGGATATGATCACGGTTATGGCCCCGGTTACTCAGGGATTTTCCACAAAAGGCTATCTTCTGATCCATTCTCCTCTGTCATCAATCGAAGAAAGCTGTTCTGAAATTATGGTTTCTATATACATTTGTCTGGGCGTGATTTTTCTATTGTCCTTCATCTTTCTGCTGGGATTTCAGTTTTTTGTATATAATCCTCTTAAGCAGATATCTGAAGCGGCAAAACAGTATGCCTCAGGCAATCTGGACTATGAGATTCCTGTGTACACCCATGATGAGATGGGGTATCTGTCCGCATCTCTGAATTACATGGCAGTTCAGCTTAAAGATATGGATGATTATCAGA
>DWZZ01000015.1 GCA_019117305.1 Candidatus Mediterraneibacter merdigallinarum
GGCTTTTGGAATGTTCATTCTGGCATTGCTGACATTCGTATTCTCGAATTTGAAGTAATGTTTTAAGCATAGAAAAACCACCCCGAAACTTTGACCGGTAGCAGGGTGGCATTTCTGATTACCATTTTGTGAGGTCAACCCCTTGTGGGCGGTTGTTCCTTTTCTATTCACAATATAGCATATCGCCTGCAGGGATTCAAGATTTTGATGCTGAAAACTTATGTGGCTTTGCTGCACTGCAGACTGGAAATAGTATTGGAAGTCGTCCGTCTGAAGTGCAGCAGCGGGAATCCGCCTTTGGCTTCTTCCCACTGTATGGCGTCCGCCATATATTAAAAAACACAGCAAGAAGCCATTTATAAGTTGGCTTATATGTCTTCTTGCTGTGTTTTTTACTGCACTGCAGACTGGTTAGCATATCCTCGGCAGTTGGAGGCCGGTTAGTTTGGGGAGGATGCGGCGGCCGCCGATGGATGTTTTCAGGAGGACTTTTCCGGGAAGTTCTTCTGTGACGGTGCCGATGCGGGCGGCGTCTTCTCCGCCGGGAATCTGGCGTATGGCTTCCAGGATGGTGTCTGCGCTGTCAGAATCACAGACAGCCAGCATTCTTCCTTCGCAGGCGCAGTAAAGGGGATCCAGTCCCAGCATATCGCAGGCAGCTTCCACTGCCGGATCTACTGGGATGGCCGTTTCGTCCAGTTCTATAGAAAAGGGCATGTTTTCTGTGAATTCATTCAGTGTGGTTGCAATGCCGCCTCTCGTGGGATCCCGCAGGATGCGGAGGGCAGAGGAGTCTGCTGCTGCATCCATTGCGGCTGCCGAGATTCGGTGGAGGGGCTGGCAGTCTGAACGAAGAGGGCTGTTTTCTCTCAGGAGGCCGGAACGGGCCATCATTACCGCGGCTCCGTGGCAGCCGATACTGCCGCTGACCAGTACGGCGTCACCGGGGCGGATGCCCTCTTTTCCCGGAAGATCAGCGCGCTGAAATCCGATTCCTGCCGTGTTGATATAGATACCGTCTCCTTTTCCGGCCTCCACCACTTTCGTATCTCCGGTTACAATGGACACGCCGGCGGTTTTCGCCTCTTCTGCAATAGAGGACACAATGCGGCGGAAATCAGAGAAGAGAAATCCTTCTTCTAATATAAAAGAAAGACTTAAATATTGAGGAGTTCCGCCTGCCATACACAGGTCGTTGACTGTTCCGCAGACGGAAAGTTTTCCGATATCTCCGCCGGGAAATTTCCAGGGAGATACGACAAAACTGTCTGTGGAAAATACCAGTTTCCGGCTGCCGTCCAGAAGGGCGCCGTCCCCCAGCCGGGAAAGAGCCTGATTGTTAAATGCAGGCAGCAGAACGGACTCAATCAGTTCTGAGGTCTTTGCGCCTCCGCTGCCGTAATCAAGAGTGATTCTGTCATCCATGATTTTTACCTCTGTTTTTGTTTATTTATGTTATTTATTCGTACTGATACGCCGCAGCGCAGGCGCCTTCTCCGGATACCATGCAGGGCCCTGCCGGATTTTCCGGGGAGCAGACTTTCCGGAAAAGGGGGCATTCTGCCGGACGCAGGACTCCGCGGATTACGTCGGCGCACCGGCATCCGGGGATATTTTTCTCCTTCTCCGGACTCAGGGAGAACTTTTTCACAGCATCCCATTGTGCATATTCCGGTTTTATGGCGTATCCGCTTCCTTCAATATGTCCCAGTCCTCTCCAGTCTGACGGGGCAGGACAGAATACTTTTTCTGTCAGGGCCAGGGCGGCAGGGTTGCCCTGCGGACGGACAAGACGGGTATATTCATTTTTCAGTGCAGGCTGCTTTCTGGCGATCATTTCTGTTAATTCCAGAACCGAACAGAGCAGATCCGCCGGCTCAAATCCGCTGACGACGCCGGGAAGCCCGTAGTCTTCCGGAAGAAAAGAGAAACCGTCAGCGCCGATGACGGCAGCCACATGTCCCGGACAGAGAAAACCGTTTACTGCAAAATCATCTGCCTCAATCAGGGAACGGATTGCCGGTTCCGTTCGTTTGAGCAGGCATAAAACAGAAAAGTTTTTCAGCCCTCTGGACGCTGCCTCCAGGATACAGGCGGCAGTGCCGGGGGCTGTGGTTTCAAATCCTACGCCAAGGAAAATAACTTCTGTTTCCGGATGCTTCCCTGCGATTTCGACGGCGTCCATGGGGGAATATACAGATTCGATTTTCCCTCCGAGCGCGCGGCGTGCCAGAAGACTGTCCCCCTGAGTGGAGCCGGGAACACGAAGAAGATCGCCGTAGCTGGTGATCAGCGTGCCTGGTTCCTGAGACAGGTCGAGAACCAGATCAATCATACTGGAAGGGGTAACACATACCGGACAGCCGGGACCGGAGAGCAGCCGGACGTTCTCCGGAAGGATGCTCTTAAGCCCGCTGCGGGCGATAGCCATTGTGTGGGTGCCGCAGATTTCCATCAGACGGATGGGACCGGTCTGGTCGGCATATTTCCGGATTTTCTCAAGGAAGAGAGCTGCGTCTTCCGGTTTTCTGAAATAACTGTCATAAAGCATTTTTTATTTCCTCCAGAAGTTCCATATTTTCCAGAGCTTCTTTTTCTGACATCCGTTCGATGGCAAATCCGGCATGGACCATAACATAGTCGCCGGGTTTTGCGTCCGTGATAAAGTCGATGCGGATGTTCTGGGTCAGGCCTCCCGCTTCGCACTGGGCGGAAGTACCGTCGATTTTATTGATTTTCATGGGCATTGCAAGACACATGATTCATACTCCTTTTCTTTCGGGCAATTGCAAGCTGGCCGAGGCAGATGCCTTCGTCATTTGCGGATACCTGATGATGTGTGTATACAGTGAATCCATTTTCTTCCAGCAGCGCTGTGACGCCATGCAGAAGAAAACGATTCTGAAAGACGCCGCCGGAGAGAACTACCGGGAGATGGTCCGGATTCAGAGCAGTACACTGATCCAGTGCCATGCAGGAGAGTGTCGCCATAAAGCGCAGGGCGATTGTGCCCCGGTCTGTCTGCCGGCGCAGGTCTTCAATGATGCAGGATATTACAGGGCGGGTATCAAAAATCCGCAGGGAATCCTGCTCATAAAATGTCAGGGGATAAGCCAGCTCCTGAAGAGAACAATCTGCCTGGTCAGGTGTTTCCACGGGAGAAAGGGCCTCTACAAGGGCTGCGCCTTCTCCTTCATAATCTGCATGGGAGCGGCCGAGAAGCAGTGCGCCTGCTCCGTCAAAGAGCCGTCCGATACTGCTGGCAGAAGGTGAAAATCCGGAAGACAGAAGACTGGTAAGCATCCTGCATTTTTCTTCCGGCAGAGGAACCCATGAGAGATCGCTGATGCCTGCGTCATGAACAAGGGAAAGGGCAATCCTGCCGATCTCCTGAATGGCACGGTCGCCGCCGGGCAGCAGAACCGGCCGGATGGATCCGGCTCTTGTAAAGGAGGAAAGATCTCCGGTGAAAAATTCTCCGCCCCAGATCTTTCCGTCTGTTCCCAGTCCGGTGCCGTCCCAGATAATGCCGAAACAGGGCGTATCCAGCCCGTTGTCTGCCATACAGGACGCCATGTGAGCCCAGTGGTGCTGGACTTTCAGAATGGGAACCTGCCTTTCTCCGGCGGCACGGACCGCTTCCCGGCCTGACAGATAATCCGGATGAAGATCGCAGACATAGAGGGAAGGCTTCAGGCGAAACAGCTGCTCATAAATCTGCAGTGTTTTTGTATAATGTTCAAAAGTTTCCGCGTTTTTCAGATCTCCGATATACGGACTGAGAAATACATGAGACCCTTTGCCCAGGGCAAAGGATGCCTTCTGCTCTGCCCCCAGGGCGAAAATACCTTCTGCATCCTGCCTGATATCCAGAGGGCGGGGGGCGTATCCCCGGCTTCTGCGCAGAAAGTAGGGCATTCCTTTCCATTCGGAGACAAGGGAATCGTCACAGCGGTTCCGGATCCGGCGGTTGTGAAGAAGAAAGCCGTCAGCCGTGTCTTTCAGGGCGCGGAGGGCTTCTTCATTTTCTGTCAGAACCGGACATCCGGGAATATTTCCGCTTGTCATGACAAGAATATCGGGGCCGCCGTACACGCCGTCAAGCAGAAGTGTATGAAGCGGAGAGTAGGGAAGCATGACGCCCAGACGGCGGCTGAAACTCAGCTCTTTCAGCGAATCCGGATCCTTTTTGGCAAGCAGTACAATGGGCCGTGCCGGGCTTGTAAGGAGCTGTTCTTCTTCCGGTGTGATCCGGCAGATCCGGCGGGCCGCATCAAGAGAACGGCACATAAGGGCAAGAGGTTTTTCGGCCCGGTGCTTTCGCTCCCGCAGCCGTCTGACTGCATCGGCATCCAGGGCGCTGCAGGCCAGGTGGATGCCCCCGATTCCTTTTACCGCCAGGATACCGCCGCCTGCCAGAAGTTTCTGGGAAGAGCGCAAAGCCTCTTCCCCTTCTTTGGCAAGCCGGTTCTGATCCAGGCAGAAAACCTGGGGACCGCATTCGGGGCAGCAGTCCGGTTGCGCGTGATAACGGCGGTCGCGGATATCGTGGTATTCGTGGCTGCAGTCTTCACACATCCGGAATTCGTTCATGACTGTCCTGTTCCTGTCATAGGGAAGAGATTCTATGATCGTGTAACGGGGGCCGCAGTTTGTACAGTTGATAAAAGGATACCGGTATCTGCGGTCTGTTTTTGTATAAAGTTCTGCCTCGCATTCCGGACACATGGCAATGTCAGGGGATATGAGGGTCGCCCCTGCGTCAGTCCGGCTTTCCAGGATTTTGAATCCGGAGAAGTCCGCAGAGCCCGGATCCTCCGGAATAGCTTCCGTTCTGACAGCTTCCACAGACGCCATGGGCGGAGGAGACATTTGAAGTTCTGAGAGAAAATCCTCCAGAGACGTAGGTGTCCCTTTCAGGACTCCTTCCAGGCCGGAAGAAGTGTTGCGGACCCAGCCGGAGACAGAATGACGGTCGGCCAGGCGATGAAGGAAGGGGCGGAAGCCTACTCCCTGAACAATCCCTTCTATTATAAGGCGGACAGTTTTTCTGCCGCCGCCGGGGCTGTTGTCTGTGCCTGTGTTATTGTAATTTGTTTTTGTTTTGTCGCTGCTGCTTTTCATGCTTTTGCTTTTCTGATATTTCCGGAAATAAAGTCTGCCAGTTCTGCAAGGCCGCCGCCGGTGCGGCTGCTGACGCGGAAGAGAGGCGCTCCGGGATTGACGGTTTCGTAATTCGCGCAGACTCTTTTCTCATTAAAGTCAAAGTAAGGCAGCATATCATATTTATTCAGTACAAGGCAGTCCGTATCTGTAAACATAAGAGGATACTTTTCCACTTTGTCATCGCCTTCCGGTATACTCAGGATGGTGATGCGCAGTGATTCGCCGATCCGGAACTCCGCCGGGCATACCAGGTTTCCGATATTTTCCACAAAAATAACGTCCAGCTGATCCAGAGGCAACTCGGGAAGGATGTGCTGAATACTCATAGCTTCAATATGGCATGCGCCGTCCGTGTTGAGCTGAACAGTGGGAATGCCCAGGCCGGCGATGCGCTCGGCATCTACCTGGCCGGCAATGTCTCCTTCGATTACGCCTATGCGGAAGTCCTCTTTAAGCCGGTCAATCAGAGAAGTAATCAGGCTGGTCTTTCCTGCTCCCGGACTTCCCATTATATTAATCATGCAGATCTGATGAGAGGCGAGGGACTCTTTTACCTCTTCGCTTACGTCTTCATTCCAGTCCATTACCTGATGCAGTATTTTGATCTCCATTGATATCTACCTCCATACTTTTAATATAAAATTCCTTTCCTGACAGCAGCTTAAGTCTCAGACTGCCGCAGTGGGGGCATGCAAGATGATGGGGCGTGATTTCCCCCTCCTTCCGGCAGTCTCTGCAGCGTACCCTTACGGGAGGAAACTCCGCTTCAATACGGGCTCCTTCGGCGATGGTTCCTTCAGAAAGCATATCCAGATAAATCTGAATGCAGTCCGGAACAATGCCCCGGAGCTGGCCGATACACAGGTGGATGACCCGGATTTTTGATGCGTTCTGCGCTTCCGCGTTTCTGATACAGTCTGCAAGCAGATGCTCAGTGATACTCAGTTCGTGCATATTAGACACCTCCATGTCGTAATATCTGCCATTTTCTGTCAGAAATGATGGACAGTCATATTGCAACAACCTACATTTTAGCACATTTTTTGTGAAATAAAACAAAAAAGTCGCATTCTGATCTTGTAAAATCTGCAAATCAGGATTATAACAAATATTATAGGTTCTTTACCCTCCAGCAGAAAGCTGTTTACATAAAAAGGAGAGAGTGAAAGGAGGATTACAACATGATACCATTACTGATCGGAATACCGGCAGTGCTGGCGGTGCTATTTCAATTCGTGCGGAACGAAAAGGCAAGAGGTTACATCGTCTATGCAGGTGCCGGTATTATTATGTTTACAACAGTAATGTTTGTAGTTCAGTGGATTACTGCGGGAGCGCAGAAACAGATGTTTTACCCGGAGACAGAGCTGATCGACCATCTGATGACTGTGGGGGACATTTTCCTGATGTGCCTGATTATCTGGCTGAGTGTGAAATACGGAAAAATACTGCCGATTATTCTTTCGGTTGTTCAGACAGCTGTTGTACTGTATACAGAATTTACGTCAGAAGTAGCGGAAGCTCCTCATATGATGGTGGACTGGCTGACGATTCTGATGTGCATTATCATCGCGTTTATCGGAGGATTTATCTGTATTTACACAGTAGGATATATGAAGGGATACCATAAACATCATACAGAGGTGAAGGACAGACAGCCGTTTTTCTTCTCCATGCTGTTTCTGTTTCTGGCGGCCATGTTCGGACTGGTTCTGTCCCAGAACCTGATCTGGATCTATTTCTTCTGGGAGATTACCAGTGTGATTTCATTCCTTATGATCGGATACACCCGTACGGAAGAGGCGGTAAACAACAGTTTCTGTGCTTTGTGGATGAATCTGCTGGGCGGTCTGGGCTTCGCTGTGGCAATTGCCATTATGGCTCAGATAAGCGGAAGCCTTCAGCTGATACATGTAGTTGAAGTAGGAGCTCCTCTGCCGCTGATGTGTCTGGCTCTTGCAGGCATGACGAAATCAGCGCAGCTTCCGTTTTCCACATGGCTTCTGGGCGCCATGGTGGCTCCTACGCCTTCCAGCGCGCTGCTGCACAGCGCGACGATGGTCAAGGCAGGCGTATATCTGCTGATCCGTATCTCGCCTGCGTTGGAAGGAAATCTGGTAGGAATTATTGTATCCAGTATCGGCGGATTTACATTTATTATGGCAAGTATGATGGCGATTGCACAGAATGATGCCAAGAAAGTACTGGCATTTTCGACAATATCAAACCTGGGACTGATCGTAGGATGTACGGGCATCGGAGCGGAAGAGACAGTCTGGGCGGCTGTTTTCCTGATGATTTTCCATTCAGTCAGCAAGTCCATGCTGTTCCAGTCTGTAGGAGCGGCCGAGAACACACTGGGCTCCAGGGATATTGAGGACATGCACGGTCTGATCATCCGTGTGCCGAAGCTTGCCTATATCATGGGCATCGGTATCGCCGGCATGTACCTGGCGCCGTTTGGAATGCTGATATCAAAGTGGGTGGCCCTGAAAGCATTTGTGGATTCGGGCAATGTTATTCTTGTGCTCTGCATCGCTTACGGAAGCGCCACAACGATGTTCTACTGGACAAAATGGCTCGCGAAGCTGATCTGCTATCATATTCCGAGGGACAAGGTGAAAGACGTGACGCGGAAAGATGAATACATATCCATGTTTTTCCATGCCGCGACAATGCTTCTGCTTTGTCTGCTGCTTCCGGTAATCGCGGAGACTGTGATTAATCCGATTGTCAGAAATCTGTTCGGAAATACGCATGACGTAATTTCCATGAGCGTTCTTACGACAATGGCGATTATGCTGGTATCTATTTTTATCGTTCCGGCGGTTATGTTTTTCGTGAGCCGCAGATCGCACAAGGAGCTTGTGCCGATCTATATGAACGGCGTAAACAATGGAGACAATCGGTTCTTTATCAACAGCTTCGGCGGGCAGGATCATCTTTATTTAAGCAACTGGTACCTGCGGTTTGAATTCGGACGCCGGCATCTGCGTATCCCGTCTATTATTGTGGCAGCGGCAGTGCTTGTAGTCGGATTCTGTCTGGTAATAGGAGGTGTGACATGGCTGTAAAAGTAGTTATTGTGCTGGCGTATCTGATTCTGGCGCCTCTTATCGGCGGTCTGCTGGACGGTCTGGACCGCATTATCAGCGCAAGGATGCAGCGCAGAAAGGGCCCCAGTATTCTGCAGCCGTTTTATGATCTGGGGAAATTGTTTTCAAAGCAGCTTATCGCGGTAAATAACGTGCAGCTTCTTCTGAATCTGAGTTATCTGGTGATTCTGATGATTGCGGGAGCCATGCTTTTTTCAGGAGCAGATCTGCTGATGGTGCTTTTCATCCTCAGTACGGCAGACATGTTTCTTATTATGGCAGCTTCGTCTGATTCATCACCTTA
This sequence comes from Candidatus Mediterraneibacter merdigallinarum, assembly GCA_019117305.1. Lineage (GTDB taxonomy): Bacteria > Bacillota > Clostridia > Lachnospirales > Lachnospiraceae > Mediterraneibacter > Mediterraneibacter merdigallinarum. The sequence goes on from DWZZ01000015.1 coordinate 8,566, forward strand.
TGCCAATATGGGAGCCAGCAGGGAGATGATGCAGATGATGGCATATGAACCGCTGACGCTGCTTGTAGCGGTTGGCTTTTATCTGACTACAGGCTCGTTTCATGTAGGAGATATTATTCAGCAGCCGGTCAGCGCAGTTCTGTGGATGCCAGGTCTTCTTGTAGGATTTATGTTTACGGCGGCAATTAAATTCCGGAAATCTCCTTTCGACCTTTCCACCAGCCATCACGCGCATCAGGAAATGGTAAAGGGAATTACCACGGAAATGTCAGGATCGGCGCTGGCTATTATGAACATTGCGGAATATTATGAGATGATCGTACTTCTGGGCATCTTTTTTCTGTTCTTTGTGAACAGCACATGGTGGAGCTGGATTGTGGCGCTTGTGATCTGTCTTGTTCTCTTCTTTATGGAGACGCTGTGGGACAACATCAGCGCGCGCCTGAAATGGAAAACAGTTCTCTATGGCTGCTGGATCATTACACTGGTGGCCGGAGGCGTAAATATACTGATTTTAATGCTGGATAAGTAGGAGGAAGACGATTATGGCAAAAGTATCAAAATCACCATGGCTGCTCCATTATGACGCCAGCAGCTGCAATGGATGTGATATTGAGGTGCTGGACTGTCTTACACCGAAATATGATATCGAAAGATTTGGAATTATTAATACGGGAGACCCGTTCCAGGCGGATATTTTCCTGATTACAGGCGGCGTAAACAGCCAGACTGAAAGTGTGGTAAAGCAGATATACAGTCAGATGCCGGAGCCGAAAGTTGTAGTTGCAGTGGGAATCTGTGCCTGTACAGGAGGTGTGTTTAAAGAGTGCTATAACATCAAGGGGGGAATAGATACAGTTATTCCCGTGGATGTCTATGTACCCGGATGCGCGGCCCGTCCTGAGGCGATTATTGACGGAGTTGTGAAAGCCCTGAAGGTGCTGGACGCAAAACAGGCGGCGCTGGAAGCGAAAGGAAGGTAACTGAAAATGGATGATTATAAGAGCGAGATCAGAAAGATATCTATGTCGGAATTCTTTCCGGCCATTGTTCATATGAAGACGGACAAATGGAGGCTGGTGCAGATATGCGCGACTACGGTAGCGGGAGGATATGAGATGAGTTATTCCTTCTGCAGAGGATATGATATGGTTACACTGCGTCTGGAACCGAAAGATGACGAAGAAGTGGCGAGTATCACGCAGATCTATCCGTGCGCGTATATACAGGAAAATGAAGCGGCCGAGCTGTTCGGCGTTAAGATCGGAAGAATCAAGCCGGACTATCAGGACAGACTGTACCGGATTGACCAGACAGCGCCGTTTAAGAATAAGGAGTAAGAAGATATGGCAAAGAGAAGTATTATACCTTTCGGCCCACAGCATCCGGTCCTGCCGGAACCGGTGCACCTGGATCTGGTGCTGGAGGATGAAACTGTTGTCGGTGTTATCCCCAGTATCGGATATATCCACAGAGGGCTGGAAAAACTGGTAGATAAAAGAGATTTCAAACAGTATACTTATGTGGCTGAGCGTATCTGCGGGATATGCAGCTGCGGACATGGTCTGGGGTACTGTCTCGCGGTTGAACAGGTTATGAATATCGAAGTGCCCGACCGGGCCAAATATCTGCGTACAATCTGGGTGGAGATGAGCCGTGTACACAGTCATCTGTTGTGGCTTGGTCTTCTGGCGGACGCAATGGGATTTGAAAGTCTGCATATGGAAAGCTGGCGGCTGCGGGAGAAGATTCTGGATATGTTCGATGAAACCACAGGCGGCCGTATTATTCATTCTGTCAATCAGGTGGGCGGTGTGCAGAGGGATATGGACAGCACAATGCTTAATGATATTCTTCACGCTATTGATGATATAGAGAAGCAGATGAAACCGATTGTAAAGACGTTTCTCCATGATTATACAGTGCAGAGCCGCCTCAAAGGCGTGGGTGTTCTGTCAAAGGATGACGCCATAGCCCAGGGCGCGGTAGGCCCCATGCTCCGTGCCAGTGGTGTGGAATATGACGCACGTCTTTTGGGATACGGAGCGTATAAAGATCTGACGGTCGAGCCGATTATCTCAAAAGACGGGGATTCTTACGGAAGATGCGAGGTGCGCCTGAAAGAATTGTTCCAGAGTTTTGATCTGATCCGTGAAGCGATTGGAAAGATCCCTCAGGGAGATATCAGCGTGCCGGTGAAAGGCAATCCGGACGGCGAGTATTTTGTACGCATTGAGCAGCCCAGAGGCGAGGCGATCTATTACGTAAAAGGCAGCGGCAAAAAGTATCTGGACCGTTTCCGTCTGCGTACGCCGACGACCAGCAATATTCCGCCCATGGTCGAGATGCTCAAAGGATGCCAGCTGGCGGATGTGCCGCTTCTGATTCTCACGATCGATCCGTGTGTAAGCTGTACGGAACGTTAATGAAGTCAGGGAAAGGAGAAGCGGTATGGAAAAAACAAAGTATTTTACATTTGCCGGAAGAATATTAAAAAATCTTTTCAAGAAACCGGCAACGACACAGTATCCGTTTGAACCTGCCGACTACCCGGCCAGGATGCGCGGACATGTGGAAATAAAAATCGAGGACTGCATTACCTGTGGCCTTTGCGCCAGGGCATGCCCTTCACTGGCTATTCAGGTGGACAGAAAAGCAGGTACATGGACCATCAGCCGGTTTGACTGCGTGCAGTGCGGCAGCTGTGTGATCGCCTGCCCGAAGAACTGTCTGACTATGGAAAAGGGATATACGGAGCCGGATATCCTGAAAAAGAGTGA
>DWZZ01000175.1 GCA_019117305.1 Candidatus Mediterraneibacter merdigallinarum
GGAGGAGCCAGACATGCAGAATAAAATGACCGAAGGAAATGTGATCCGGGCGCTTGCCGCATTTACAGTCCCCCTGATTTTAAGCGGGCTGTTTCAACAGCTTTTCAACTGGGTGGATGCGTTTATAGTGGGTAATGTTGAAGGAGAGACCGCTCTTGCGGGCATCGGTGCGACAACGTCTGTTTATAACCTGTTTGTAACGGTTATCACTGGGTTTACCTCGGGGCTGTCTGTACTGGCGGCACAGCGGTACGGGATGGGAGAGAAGAGTAAGATCAGGGAGCTCCTGTCCTCATACACGGTGCTGTTCGCTTTTCTGTTTACTATGCTTTCTATTGCAGGGGCAGTGTTTACGGAAGAGCTTCTTGTCGTTCTGGATACGCCGGAGACAATCTTATTCAGCGCACAGAGCTATCTGAAGATCCTCTTTGCAGGGATTCCGTTCCTCGCCGTTTATAATACATATTCTGCGGTGCTGAGGGGAATCGGCAACAGCAGCGCGCCGTTTTTCTCAATACTGGTCTGCTCGGCAGTGAATGTGGTTCTGGATCTTCTTTTTGTTGCCGGCATGGGATACGGCGCGGCGGGAGCGGCTGCCGCGACCGCAATTTCACAGGCTGCGATGGCGGTCTACGTGATCGTGTATACAGTAAGGAAATATCCATTTCTCAGATTCTCGTTTTCAGGCAATCTGCCGGATAAAACCGTGTGGAAGAGCGGAGCTGCCTACGGACTGCCGTCGGCAGTTCAGTCCGGCGTGAGCTCCGCGGGGAATATCTATCTCCAGCAGTTCATGAACGGATTCGGTGAACAGACGGTGGCGGCGATCACCACGGCCTATCGCGTCGATACGGTAATCTTCCTGCCGATCATCAATTTCGGTTCGGGGATCGCGACGGTGGTGGCGCAGAATATCGGCGCAGGAAAGCCGGAGCGGGCAAAGCAGGTCTTCCGTGCAATCTCCCGTTTTTACATGATCTATGGGATCAGCATGGCAGTCCGGGGCTGTCTGGAAGGACGGGGCGATATGCTTTTCTCCGGAATTGCAGGCATCCTGTCTCTGGGGGTAAGGATTCTCTGCTCCTATGCGTTTAAACCGGTGTTCGGAAACATGGTAGTTGCCTATGCGGAGGCATTCTCATGGATCTTCCTGCTGGCAGTTCTTCTGCTTCGATATGTGGTGAAGACGCGGTAGACATTTCCGCATTTCGTGAAAAAGTGACGAAAAACATTTCTGTATTTCGTGAAAAACAGTTGGTTACATTGATTATAAGATCGGTTCAATAACCGCGCGGAAATACCGGTCCAGTTCCTCCGGCGCCTGTTTTCTCCGGCCCTTGATCCACCAGAGCACCATTTCCACAAAACTGCCGGAGATATGGTTGACCAGAAAGTCCCGGGGAATACCGGTATTCGTTTTTCTGTTCTGATCCACGAACTGATCCTGTATCAGTTCATTCAGGCTGTCTTTAAAATACCGCAGAAAAATCTCGCTGCTTTCGCAGGAGAGCAGTTCGAGGATATTATTTTCGTCTTCCTGCAGATGCTGCAGTAAATGGCAGAATACGGATTCCGGCGCATTTCCGTCAGAATACAGTCCGTGGGTGTGGGTGCAGTCTGCCGCGCTGCTGATAATGTGATCGAAAAGCTCTTTGCACAGGGCTTTAAGCAGATCGTCCTTTGTCTCAAAATGCGCATAGAAAGTAGTCCTGCCTACATTGGCGGTATCAATGATCTCCTGTACTGTGATCTTACTGTAACTTTTTTCTGATAAAAGCGTGCTGAATGCGCGAAAAACAGCCGCTCTTGTTTTCTGCTGCCGTCTGTCCATAATAACTCCTTTTCCGTACAATTTTTCAAAAATGTTCCATACGGAACACGGGAACAATATTATCCATTGTATTTCTTCATTTCCATGCCTACAATAAAAAAGAACAAAATGTTTGTTATCGAATTAATTGTATGACAGATGTAAATGCGAGTCAAGCGTAAAGCTACTGCGTCTGGAATGAATTACAGTTCTCATCTGGCGGGAATGGAGGGATTACTATGTTAAAAAAACTCAATGATTTTCTTGCAGGGCTTCCCATGACGATCGTGGCGGGGGCATTCCTGCTGCTGGATCTTGTTCCGCACCTGATGGAAGAGTTCGGCGGAACATCGGTCCGGCTTTCTTTTCTGCCGTTTGATCCCGCAGGGGCAACTATCGTCATCAGCGGCATCCCGCTTTTGTATCTGGCGGTCTGGCGGATCATCCATAATCCCGGCATCAGTAAAATATCTTCCGCCCTTCTGATCTGCATTGCCATGTTTGCCGCGATCGCCATCGGGGATCTTTTCGCAGCGGGGGAGGTCGTATTCATCATGGCGATCGGCGCGCTTCTGGAGGAAGCCACAACCAACCGTGCAAAGAAAGGACTGAAAAAGCTTATCAGCCTTGCTCCGACAAAAGGCCGGCGGCTGAAGGACGGGAAAGAGGAAATGATACCGGCAGAGGAGATCCGGCAGGGGGATCTCCTGCGTATACTGCCCGGAGAGACGATCCCTGTTGACGGAACGATCTTAAGCGGCGAGACATCTGTCGATCAGTCTATTATGACAGGGGAATCCCTGCCGGTTGATAAGAGTGTGGGAGAAGAGGTTTTCTGCGGTACGATCAACCGTTTCGGCTCCATTGATATCTCCGCGACCAAAGTAGGAGAAAACAGTTCCCTGCAGAAGCTCATCCGCATGGTGCAGGACGCGGAGAATAAGCAGGCTCCCATGCAGCGGATCGCCGACAGAGCGGCGAGCTGGCTGGTGCCGGTGGCTCTGCTCATAGCAGTTCTTGCCTATGTGTTCAGTGGAAATATTGTTACCGCCGTGACCGTACTGGTGGTGTTCTGCCCCTGCGCTCTGGTGCTGGCAACGCCCACCGCCATTATGGCGGCCATCGGCCAGGCGACAAAGCACGGCGTGATTATCAAGTCCGGCGAAGCCCTTGAAAAAATGGGAAAGGTAGATATCATCGCATTCGACAAGACCGGCACTCTGACCTACGGGCGTCTGGACGTCAGTGATATCATTTCTTTTGATGAAAATGTCAGCGAAAGGGAACTGCTCGCTCTGGCTGCCTCTGCCGAAGCCAGAAGCGAACATCCTCTGGGAAAGGCGATCGTGGCTTACGCGGCGGCAGAAGGAGTCACACTGACGGAGGCGGAGGATTTTAAAATGACTGCCGGAAAAGGGATCTTGGCGGAAGTATCCGGACGCAGGCTGATCTGCGGAAATGAGAAATTCCTTGTGGAGAACGAAGCTTCGATCGGCCAGAAGGTTCAGTCTGCACTGGAACAGCTGAGGACCCAGGGCAAAGCCTCGATTCTTGTGGCGGACGGCCGGAAATGTATCGGCGTTATCGCGCTGGCCGACGTACTGCGCCCGGAAGCAAAGGACATGGTTTCCCGCCTTGCGGATATGGACACCCGTACGGTCCTGCTCACCGGCGACCATCAGAAAACGGCGGACTATTTTGCAAAACAGGTGGGAATCTCCGGGGTGCGTGCAGAGCTGCTGCCGGAAGAAAAGGTGCAGAATATCGAGAAGCTGCAGAAAGAAAACCATACGGTCTGCATGATCGGGGACGGCGTCAATGACGCGCCGGCCCTGAAGACTGCGGATGTGAGCGTAGCAATGGGAAGCATGGGAAGTGATATCGCAGTAGACGCTGCGGAAGTTGCGCTGATGAGTGACGATATCTCAAAAATTCCATATCTCAAGCGGCTGTCCAACGCAACGGTCAGGACAATCAAGGCCAGCATCACACTGTCCATGTGCATTAACTTTGTGGCCATCGTACTGTCACTTATGGAAGTGCTGACTCCTACTACCGGGGCGCTGGTGCATAATGCGGGTTCTTGTTTTGTGGTACTGATCGCCGCGTTATTGTATGATCGGAAATTCGAATAATCATGCAGCCGCTGCTCCTGTTCAGATAACGAGGAATACTCCTGCCGGTGCAGGAAACCTTTGCAGACAAAGCCGCGGTATCCGGTTCGGGATACTGTGGGATACTGGACGAACAGCGTTATGCCTGTCATCAATGGCAGACAATATAATAAAAGCATTTGTCTCAAAGAAGAATAACTGGTAAAGTAGAATCGGGAAAGCATAAAAGCTTTCATGCCTGGCAGGAAAAAAGCAGAAATAGTTTTTCTGTGCAGAAACTGAAGCGAAGGAGGAAACGGCATGGAACTGCGTGTACTGAGATACTTTCTGACTGTGGCGGACGAAGGCAACATTACAAGAGCTGCAGATATACTTCATGTTACCCAGCCGACTCTCAGCCGCCAGATGATGGAGCTGGAGGATGAGATGGGAACGCCGCTTCTGATACGGGGAAAACGTTCTGTTACTCTGACAGATGAAGGATTTCTGTTCCGACAGCAGGCGGAAACGATTGTAGAACTTGCGGATAAGCTGGAACATACATTTACAGACCGGAAGGATATCATCTGCGGAACCATCAGGATCGGCGCCACAGAAGCGCTGGGCGGGAGCACACTGGCTGTTTATATGAAAGAATTCCGGGAGAAATATCCCAACGTTCAGTTTGATCTTTATAATGGCATGGCAGATAACATCAAAGAGATGACAGAGCGCGGGCTGCTCGATCTGGGTCTTGTGATGGAGCCTATCGACACAGCGAAATTTGAATATGTAAGGCTTCCCCAGAAGGAAACCTGGGGTATCCTCATACGGCAGGACCATGAACTTGCCGGAAAGGAAACTGTAACGGCAGAGGATATAAAGCAGTATCCCCTGATCATGCCGGGAAGAGAGAAAGCCAAAGATCAGATCCTCCACTGGATGCAGTGTGAGGAACAGCATCTGAATATTCCGGCTTATTATAATATTCTTTCCAACGCCGCGCTGCTGGTGCAGGCAGGGATGGGCTGCGCGGTCTGTCTGGACGGCGCCCTGTCCATACATGCGGATCCGGAACTCTGTTTCCGTCAGATTACCCCGGCACATATTACAAGAAGTGTGATCCTGTGGAAGAAGAATCATCTGTTTTCTCAGGCGGCATCTCTTTTCGTACAGACGATACAGGAACAGTAGAATCCGGCAAATTTTAAGCTATAAAAAGGAGCAGAAATTTCAAAAACTGTAAAATAGTCTGGTTATTTATCAGTTTCTTCTGTCGTAATATCCCCGAACAGGATACGCATATAATCACGGCGGGCATAGAGGATACGATCCACATAGACCTCATTTCCATAGGTACGGTAAAAGCTCAGATAATTCCCGCTCACAAGAAAGCGGTAATCGCTCTCCACGTCTGCAATCGAGGACAGTGGAGTTCCTGCATTTGCATATTCCCTTAAAATACGAAGATTTTTTGTGATTTTGCTTACGGTTGCCAGAGCCGCAGAGGGGTTCAGAAGTTCCTTCTCAATATAAATCTTAATCTCGGCCAGATCTCTTTGTGCCTCCTGGGATAAGTGAAGGTTATTCATTCACAATCCCGAGGGTTTCCTCCACAGCTTCCAATGTCAGCCAGCCTTTCTCCTCGCCGGATTTCCGGCCCTTTGCAAGTTCATTCATCAGCCGGAGTGTCGCCTGTGTCTTTTCAAAATCCTGTATGTCTAAAATTGCATAACGGCCCCGCCCGTTTTTCGTCAGAAAGACAGGAGCGCCGACTGCTACATCACGCAGTACTTCGCTGTAATTTCGCAGATCAGAAATAGGTTTGATGTTTGGCATATTGCTCAACTCCTTTCTAACCACAGTATATCCCGATCTGCTGTAAAATTCAACGGTATTTTTTGCGGCAAAATTGAGGGCCAAAATTGAGACGGATTTTATCATACATGAAAGGAATAGTTTATGATAAGAGACAGGTATTAGACAGAGCGTGAGAATCATAGGATAATGGACGAAAGAACACTCAGACAGCCGGATGCTGAAAAACAAGAGGTAAAGGATGATGAAGTGTATGGAAGAAAATTTTGCTGTTCCCCGTTGACGAAAACGCGGATAAATATGATGTGATCTTTGTCGGGTCTCCCAACTGGTGTGGTACCATTGCCCCGCCTGTAGCGTCCTGGCTGGGTGCAAATGATCTGACCGGAAAGACTGTTCTCCCTTTTTTCAGCCACTGCGGCGGAGAGGATCATGGGATGGAACAGGCAGTCCGGGATCTCTGCCCGGCAGCGAAAATGGGAAGCAGTCTGTATGTGCTGGAAAACGGAAGCGAAGATCTGCATGACATGATACAGACATGGCTGAAGCAGAATCTGGAAAAGTAGATTCTGTGAAAAAAGAATCATTCACAAAATGCATGATAAATGATAAAGAACAGGTATGAGACTCGGAAACTGACTGGACTTACAATATGTGTGAAGGCAGAAAAGAACCTGTCAGAAAACTGAAATGAATGGAAACCGAATTATGTCCTGGTAGGGCATGTGGGGATCATCGGCCACGACCGGATCATGGTCAGCCTTGCAAAACCCCATTATACGAATCAGGGAATCAAAGAAACCCGTGCCCTGACGGTAAATATCGTGGATGAGGCAATGCTGAAGAAAGCGGACCGTACAGGATGCGTCAGCGGAAACAAGGTGGATAAATCCGATATGTTTGCGTACCACACAGA
>DWZZ01000176.1 GCA_019117305.1 Candidatus Mediterraneibacter merdigallinarum
CTGGTGTTCTACCATTGAACTACACCCGCATCATCTCTGACACAAGTGATATCATACCACACCTGCATTCAGATTGCAAGCTTTTTTTACAATAGTTTTTACCTGCCGAAATTTCAGCTTTTTGAATGCAGTCTCAAAAGGCGCTCTTCAGGAAGGCTCTGCAGCAGTTCAGCCGCTGACCCGCCGCCCTTCTGCAGTTTGATAGGACGGTGAAAGATCAAAAAAACAGATACGTTTATAATTTTGGTTGTTTTAACAACATATTTTCTCTGTCCCGCATTTTATAATAGCTGATGAAAATCAAAGAAAAGCGAGGATAATGCCAGATGATCAGAAAAATAATCCAGATTGACGAACACCGGTGCAACGGCTGTGGTCTCTGTGCTTCAGCCTGTCACGAAGGCGCTATCGGAATGGTAAATGGAAAAGCCAGGCTCTTAAGAGAGGACTATTGCGACGGTCTAGGCGACTGTCTGCCCGCCTGTCCGGTAAATGCAATCTCTTTCACAGAAAGAGAGGCCGCAGTCTACGATGCGGAAGCCGCAGAAAAAAACAAAAGAGAAAAAATACAGAACTATAAATCCCCGGATCACGCCTGCCCCGGAAGTACATTTAAAGCACTTGAACATCCGGATCCGGCAGATACATCTGCTTCTCCGGACACAGCGGCATCTGAGCGTTCTATGCTTGGACAGTGGCCTGCTCAGATCCGGCTCATGCCAGCCGGAGCGCCCTGTTTTGAAAATGCATCTCTGCTTATTGCCGCAGACTGCACAGCATATGCATATGCCCGCTTTCACGAAAAATTTATGCGTGGAAAGGTCACCCTGATCGGTTGTCCGAAACTGGACGACACCGACTACTCCGAAAAACTGACGTCAATTATAAAAGAAAATTCCATCCGGGATGTAACTGTGGTACGGATGGAAGTTCCCTGCTGCGGTGGACTGGAAAGCGCCGTAAGAAAATCGATTCAGGACTGCGGGAAGTGCATTCCCTGCCAGGTGACGACCATCTCAATTGACGGGAAAATACTGTAATTATACAAAACAACTGACAGCTTCACACAAAAGAGATTTTCCTGCTGGTGAAGCTGTCAGCCTTTTTGTACGTTTATACAGCTTTCTTCTTTTTATTTTTATTGTCTGTCCCGAACAGAAATGTTGTTTTGTTCTCAGACCTTATTTTTTCCTGTGTAAAGTATCTTGCGTTGTGCAGCGTATCTGCCAACATCATCCGCCAGGCTCTTACTTTTGAGGACAGCCTGGGTTTTCTGAGTTCGTCTTCCATGCTGTGCTCATTTGTATAAATCTGATACTGAGTTACTACCCAGCAGATGAGAAGAAAGGTAAACGCCATCAAAAATGTTACAATAAAAACCTTTGTCATAAGACCCTCTCCTCTCTGTTCTATTATAACTAAATTTTAGAACTTTTTGAGGGAATAGTCAATATTTTCAGTTTTTTTATTTTATTTATATCTGTTTTCAAATATTTTTTGCAGTCTCAAAGCATAAACTGTTTTTCCGCAGCAATATCAGCCAGTATATACAGCCCGTTCTGCCTCATTGACTCACCGAATTCCTTTATTCATTTACTTTTTATCCACGCCGGCTTTTTTACATATATCCGCAAGGCAGCATCTGTCGCAGTGAGGCTTTGTTCTCGCCGTACAGACATCCCGTCCGTGATACACAAGCCGGTGACAGAAATCGCTTCCTTCTTCCGGAGGAATGATCTTCCACAGCGCCATTTCTACTTTCTTCGGCTCTTTGATTCCATCCACAAGTCCCATCCGGTTGACAAGGCGTATGCAGTGAGTATCTGTAACAATGGCCGGTTTTCCGAAGACATCGCCCATAATCAGATTGGCGCTTTTCCTTCCTACTCCGGGCAGTTTAAGCAGCGCGTCAAAATCATCCGGTACATTTCCGCCATATTCATCCCGCAGTATTTTCATACAGGCGCTGATATCTCTGGCTTTACTGGCTCCAAGACCGCATGGCCTGACTATATCTTCTATATCTTTGACGTCCGCACCGGCAAGCGCATCCACATCGGGATATTTTTCATACAGTCCTTCTACGACTACATTCACTCTGGCATCTGTACACTGAGCCGCCAGTCTGACGCTGACAAGCAGCTTCCATGCCTGATCATAATCAAGGGTGCACCCTGCATCCGGATATTCTTTTTTCAGGCGCTCGATAATTTCCAGCGCGCGCTGTTTCTTTGTCATGTATTTTTCCCCTTCTGTCTTTACTGTTTTCCATTTATTATCTTTTTCAGTTCGTCCAGCGTCTCCTTAAATTTCCCGGAAACTGCAGTGGGATTTCTCCTGAGCATCTGTACAATACGCAGATAACGCCTGTCTGAACGTTCGTTCATTTTCTGGAACTCGCGGGAAATATTTTCTTTTATTTCCGAAAGATCCTGTTTCCATTTTTCAGCAGCCCTGCCATTCAGCTTTAAAGGAAGATTCTCCCTTACCGCCATCTCAACTTTGGCAGACAGTTCTTCCAGCAGCTGTATACGTGCGCGGCGGACAGCGCGGATCTTCTCCAGGTATAAGTCTCTGCCAAACGTTTTTCTGGTCTTCCTTTTTTCCGGACGGACTTTGTTCAGCACCGCAATTCCGTCCGTAGCCTGATGAAGTTTGTCCTGCAGCTGCCGGAGCTGCTCTCTGGTTTTTTCCGCCTGGGCAAGGAGCTGCTTCATATCCAGAGCTTCTCTGAAGGAGAAAATAAAGTCTGCTGCCGCACCCGCCGTCAATACTCCTGCGGTTCCTGCAGCCATATGATCGGGTAGCATAAGAACTGCCGATTCAACCGGAGGGTGGACGACAAATACCATAAGTACGGAAAAACATCCCCAGCACAAAGATGCGGCAGGGCAGATATAGCCTTTCAGATTCAGCTTCTGTTTGCTGTAATCCCAATATTTTACATGAAAAATACTCTCCATCACAACTCCGGTAATAAACTCCAGAGCCGTAGCTCCTGTCATGCCGAGAGCGAAAACAAGGATAATATGATCTCTTACTCCCATGGTACAGAGCAGAACCATAACCGCTCCCGAACCATAAAGAGGAAGAAACGGGCCATGCATAAATCCCCGGTTTACAAGACGCCGTTCTTTCACTGAGACATAACAGCTCTCCCACACCCAGCCCATAAAACTATATAAAAAGAAAAACAATATCCACCGTGAAACAAAATATAGATGCATCCTCTGTCATATCCTCCTGTCAGATACCCCGCCATTCATATCCTCCTGCGAAATTCTGCAATACCGGATATTCTTCTGTCCACAGCAGGCTATTTTTCTTTATTTCTTCTTTCAATGTCCATAATCAGATCCACTCTCCGCTGATGCCGTCCACCTTCGAACTCCGTATTAAGCCATGTATCGACAATCATTTTAGCCAGCTCCGCACCCACCACTCTGGCGCCGAAAGCCAGCACGTTACAGTCATTATGGGCTCTGGACATCTTTGCCGTAAACGGCTCACTGCATACAACAGCCCGGATTCCCTCGACTTTATTTGCCGCGAGAGAAATGCCCAGTCCTGTGCCGCAGATCAGAATCCCTTTCTCCACTTCGCCTGCCGCCACAGCCCGGGCTACCTTTTCTCCGTATATGGGATAATCGCAGCTCTCCGGTGAATTTGTCCCATAATCCACCACCTCATGTCCTTTTTCTTTCAGGAAATCAATAATTTCCGCTTTCAGCTCCAGAGCTGAATGATCATTTCCTATGCCGATCTTCATATTTCACAACCTCCGTATCCTGGCCGGGCTCTGTTCCTTTCCGGCAATAAATAATGTAAGCGCAGAACTGTCCGGTCTTATTTTTCCAGTCGCTTCTGCTGAAAATCAAAAGCGGCTTCTCTGTGAAATATCATAACAAATTCCCCATATAAACGCAATAAAAACGACATATTGAACAAAAAAACAGGCTTCGACCAGAAAAAGGCGCCGTTTTCCACGACGCCTCTTCTACTGTATCCGCGCTGCTTCTACTGCTTCTCCAGCAGTTCTTTTATCATCTTTGTCACAGATGCCGGATCTGCCTTCCCTTTCATGGCCCGCATGGACTGTCCCATGAGCGCGCCGAAGGCTTTCTGCTTTCCCCCCTTATAATCAGCCACGGCCTGCGGATTGTCAGCAAGCACTTTCTCAACTGCCGCTCTTAAGGCGCCTTCATCATTTACGGTCTTAAGGCCCTGTTCTTCCACATATTTTTCCGGATCCACATTATCTGTAAATATCTTCTCGAATACTTTTTTCGCCACAGAGCTGCTGATCGTTCCCGTATCTGCCAGATCAATCAGCTTTGCCAGATTCTCCGGGGAAAATGCCAGCTCCTCCGCCTCCATTCCCCTCTCCTTCATCAGGCGGAACATTTCTCCCATAATCCAGTTGGATACCTTCTTCGGTTTGCCGCAAAGTTCCACGGTCTTTTCGAAAAGATCCGCAACTTTCTTGGATTCGGTAATCAGCTCCGCATCATACCGGGGAATGTCAAACTCCCTGCTGTATCTTTCCAGCTTTTCCGGGCGCAGTTCCGGCTGCCGTGCCTTCACTTCACGAATCCATTCATCGGAAATTACGACAGGCACCAGATCCGGTTCCGGAAAATAACGGTAATCCTGGGCGTCTTCCTTGGAGCGCATCGCATAAGAGCTTTCTTTATTATCATCCCAGCGCCTGGTCTCCTGCACGACTTCTTTTCCTGCTTCCAGAAGTTCAATCTGACGGGCCCTTTCTCCTTCGATGGCATGGGCAATGGCTTTAAATGAGTTCAGGTTTTTCATCTCAGTTCTTGTGCCCAGTTCCTCTGTGCCGGCTCTGCGCACCGAAAGGTTTACATCCGCCCTCATGGAACCTTCCTGAAGCTTACAGTCCGATACACCCAGGTACTGAGCAGTCATCCGCAGTTTTTCCAGGTATGCGATTACTTCGTCAGAGGAACGCATATCCGGCTCTGACACAATCTCAACCAGGGGCACGCCGCTGCGGTTATAATCTACAAGGGAGGTGTCATCCCACTCATCATGGACCAGTTTTCCGGCGTCCTCTTCCATATGCATTTCATGAATCCGCACATTCTTCTTCCCTGCCGCCGTCTCAATTTCTACGAAACCGTCTCTTGCGATGGGGAGATAGAGCTGCGAGATCTGATAGTTCTGGGGATTATCCGGATAGAAATAGTTCTTCCGGTCAAACTTGCACACCTGTGTTATTCTGCAGTTTGTGGCAAGTCCCAGCGCCATGGCATATTCCACCACTTTTTTATTCAGCACCGGAAGGGAGCCCGGCATACCCGTACACACCGGACAGGTGTGGGTATTCGGCGCGCTTCCGAATTCTGTACTGCAGCCGCAGAAGATTTTTGTCTTTGTCGCCAGCTCGATATGAACTTCAAGTCCGATCACGGTCTCATACTGTGCCATGATCAGCCCACCTCCTTTCCGGTCTCCATGGCCGCTCTGATATCTGCCATCTTTTCATACTGTTTGCCTGTCGCGCACTCATAAGTGTATGCTGCGCGGATCAGGGTTTTCTCATCAAATGCATTTCCGATCAGCTGCATGCCAATGGGCAGTCCTTCTTTATCTTTCCCGACGGGTATGGTCATGCCCGGCAGTCCGGCAAGATTTACGGAAATGGTGTAAATATCTCCCAGGTACATTTTCAGCGGATCGCTCAGACTCTCTCCCAGCTTCGGTGCTGTGGTGGGAGCCGCCGGTCCGAGAATCAGATCGTATTTCTCAAAAGCCTTGTCAAACTCCTTTTTTATCAGGGCTTTTGTCCGGAGCGCTTTCAGATAATATGCATCATAATATCCGGAACTCAGAACAAAGGAGCCCAGCATAATCCGCCGTTTCACCTCCGGACCGAACCCTTCTGACCGGGTCTTTTTATACATGTTGTGCAGCCCTTCATAGTTTTCTGTCCGGTATCCGTATTTTACGCCGTCAAATCGTTCCAGGTTGGAACTCGCCTCCGCTGAGGCAATGGTATAGTACGCCGGAATCGCGTATTTTACAAGTCCAAGATCGAACGTCTCTACAGATGCGCCCTTTTCTTCCAGAACTTTTGCCGCGTCCTGCACTGCCTGACGCACTTCCGGATCCAGACCTTCCCCGATATAATCTCCCGGGATTCCGATCTTCAGCCCTTTAACGTCCTCTGTCAGGGCGCTCATGAAATCGCAGTCTTTTCTCTCAACAGATGTACTGTCCTTCGGGTCGTGGGAGGCAATCGCCTCAAGAAACGCCGCGCAGTCCGATACATCCTTCGCAACCGGACCGATCTGATCCAGTGAGGATCCGTATGCAATCAGTCCGTATCTGGAAACCGTTCCGTATGTGGGTTTCAGGCCCACTACGCCGCAGAAGGAACTTGGCTGCCTTATTGAGCCGCCGGTGTCAGATCCCAGCGCGCCGAAACACTCGCCTGCCGCCACTGCCGCACAGGATCCGCCGGATGATCCCCCCGGAACATGTTCCGTATTGTGGGGATTTCTTGTAGGGCCGTAATAGGAAGTCTCTGTGGTACTTCCCATGGCAAATTCATCCATATTTGTCTTTCCCAGGATCACTGCTCCTGCCTTCCGCAGATTCTCAACTGCCTGCGCCGTGTATGTGGGTCTGAATCCGGAAAGAATCCGGGAACTGCAGGTAGTAAGCTGTCCCTTAATGCACATATTGTCTTTTATGGCTACCGGCACACCTGCCAGCGGACCGGTCAGCTCTCCCGCATCAATCTTTTTCTGGACTTCTTCCGCCTGCGCGTATGCTCCTTCCTCGTCCAGCGTTACATAACTGTTTATTGCCGGCTCCGCCTCTTTTGCCCGGTCAAGTGCCGCTTTTACGGCGTCTTTTACCTTGATCTCACCGGCTTTTATTTTTTCCGACAGCTCTAAAGCTGTAAGTTCTAATATTTTCATCCTCTATGCCGCCTTTCCTCATATCTCTGTCCGCTTTATCCGATCGTTCTCGGTACTTCGAAGCTGTCTTCCTTTCTCTGGGGCGCATTTTCCAGAGTTTCTTCTCTGCCGTCGCCGTTTGTCACCACATCCTCGCGGAACACATTATTTACCGGAAACACGTGAGACATAGGTTCAATTCCGGTTGTATCCAGTTCATTTAATGTATCGATATAATCCAGCATCTTTTCCATATCCGCTTTGGCTTCTTCTTTTTCTTCATCCGACAGCTCCAGCTTTGCAAGAATTCCCACGTATTCGATTGTCTCGTCTGATATTTTGTTTGCCATATCCATCTCTCCTTATCTGGCTGAACTTCTTTTACACATATGCCGGCTTTCACGCCGCTGTTATGGCTCCAGTCTGCTCATATCCCTCGGAAACAGTGTCGTTTCCCGGACATTATCATCACCGGTCAGTTTCATGGTCAGACGCTCAAGGCCGATTCCCAGTCCTCCGTGAGGCGGCATGCCGTATTTGAATGCGCTCAGATACTGCTCCATTCCTTCGTCTGTCATTCCCCGCTGTTCCATTTTTTCCAGAAGGCTGCGGTAATCATGGATACGCTGGCCTCCTGTGGTGATCTCCATCCCCCGGAACAGAAGATCAAAGCTCAGTGTGTACGTGGGATCCTCCGGATCGTCCATGGCATAGAACGGACGTTTTCTGGACGGATAATGTGTGACAAATACAAAGTCAGCATCCCACTTTTCCTTTGCATATCTGCTGATCAGCACTTCTTCCTCCGGCTCCAGATCATACGGGCTTCTTATCTTCCGTCCGTACTCTTCCGACACCAGACGTTTAATCTCATCAAACCGCACTGCCGGGATCTGGTCGGTTTTCGGAATCTCAACTCCCAGGATCCGCAGTTCCCGCGCGTATTCCTTTTCCAGAAGCGCCATTGTATACTGCAGATATCCGGTTTCCATTGCCATAATATCTTCAAAACTGTCAATATAGCCCATCTCAAAATCAAGGCTTGTATATTCATTCAGGTGTCTCTTTGTGTTATGTTTCTCCGCCCGGAATACCGGCGCCGTCTCAAATACTCTGTCAAAGACTCCTACCATCATCTGTTTATAAAACTGAGGACTCTGCTGGAGAACCGCCGGTCTGTGGAAATACTCCAGGCGGAACAGGTTCGCTCCTCCTTCCGCGCTCTTCGCGCCGATCTTCGGCGTGTGTATTTCTGTAAATCCTTCTCCGTACAGAAAATCCCGGAATCCTCTTACAAGTCCCTCCTGGATACGGAATCTTGCCCGCTCCCGGAGATTGCGAAGAGAAATGGGACGGTAGTTCAGCTTTGCCTCCAGAGAAGTGTTCATTTTCCATTTTGCAATGGGCAGAGGCATGGGCGCCGCAGGCTCGCTTAAAATACGGATTTCCCGCAGACGGATCTCAATTCCGTGGGGCGCTTTTCCGGACGCCGCGACAACACCTGTTACTTCCACGGATGCAGCCTCTTTTACATCCTTCAGATCAAATCCCGCCTCGCCTTTCTCATACACGCACTGTATGAGACCGTCCCGCCTGCGCAGGATCACAAAGGCCACGGTTCCCATGTCGCGGATTGTGTGCACCGCGCCGCTGACTTTTACGGTCTGCCCTTTTACCTCTTCCTTCAGCAGTTCATCAAGTTCCAGACATTCTGATTTTTTTACACCTTTTACCATTTCCATTTTTCCTTCTCCTTTCATCTGACACGCCGTACTTTCCACGGCACTATGATATACCCTTATGGTATTTCAGATGCGCATCCCGGGAAAAAGAAA
>DWZZ01000177.1 GCA_019117305.1 Candidatus Mediterraneibacter merdigallinarum
CAGTCTCTTCCGGCGTCCCTTCTCAAATTATACAAATCCGAATTCATAAAAGTTCCTTTATTGGTGGTGAGAGAGTATAATGGGGTTACGGATTAAGAAGTATTAAGGAGACCGCAAGAATGCAAAGCGGGAATATATATGAAGGACTGCTGTCTTTCCGGGGTGTCTGGCGGGAATATCAGGCGAGGATTCTCCGGGAGGCGGACTTATATCTGGAAGATAAAAGAATCCATATTGTAGCGGCTCCCGGCGCCGGGAAAACGACACTGGGAATTGAACTGATCCGAAGAAGCGGAAGACCCTGCCTGATTCTTTCGCCGAGGATTATCATACGTCAGCAGTGGCTGGAGCGAATTTATGATTCATTCATATCCCCCGGGAAAAGAATGGAGGCAGAGAAGTATTTTTCTGCTGATATACGTTGCCCCGGGCTGATTACATCTGCTACGTATCAGACATTGTTCTGCGGCATGACAGGGAAAAAAGAGACGGAGGAAGGGGAAAAGGAAGACGGGAAAGAAAAGGAAGAAGCAGACATTTCAGGGGATCAGCTGATCCGCAGGCTGAAAGAAGCCGGAATCGGTACGATCTGTCTGGATGAGTGTCATCATCTGAAAAATGAGTGGTGGAAGGCTCTGGAGGCCTTTATGGCTCAGATGGAAGATGTGACAGTCATTGCTTTGACAGCGACGCCGCCTTACGATTCCACGCCAGGACAGTGGGATCGATATATACGGATGTGCGGACCCATTGATGCAGAGATAACGGTGCCTGAGCTTGTAAAAGAAGGCAGTCTCTGTCCCCATCAGGACTATGTATGGTTTAATTATCCGTCTGAGGAAGAGGACCGGCAGGTGCGTCGTTTCCGGGAGGACGCGGACGAGATGTTTCAGACTCTGATGGAGGACAGGCAGCTCTATGAAGCGGCAGCTTCTCATAAAGCTCTTTTCAGATATGAGGAATTCTGTGATCCCATGCTGGAGAATCCGGAGTATCTGTCGGGTCTGCTTATTTACTGTCAGACCCGTGGAATTCCGTTTTCCGGCCAGTGGCTGCAGGTTCTGGGAGTAAAAGAACTTCCGGAAATGAATGAAAAGTGGATGGGATATTTCCTTGAGGGCATTCTTTTTGACAGCAGTGGCAGCTGCCCGGTTCCGGAAGAATTCAGATCTGCATTTAAAAAGGAACTGAAGGCAAGAGGGCTTATTAAGCAGAATAAAGTGAGTTTTCTTGTGAATGACAAACTGGAGAAAATGCTGATTAACAGCCGGGGAAAACTGGACAGTATTCTGCAGATAGCTGCCTGCGAACATGCTTCTCTGGGAGAAAATCTAAGAATGTTGATTCTGACCGATTATATCCGGCAGGAGTACAGAAACGCAATTGGAAATCCAGACAGAGAACTTCTCTCGACAGGGGTCCTTTCAATATTTGAACTGCTGAGGCGAAAAGGAGCAGGCTGGAGGCTGGGAGTTCTCTGCGGAACATGGATTATTCTTCCGGATACGGCCGCAGATGCATTTCGTGAAGAAGCCGGAAGTGAGTGCTCCGGGTATTTTCCGGCATTCCGCAGGCTCAGAGGAGCAGACGGAGAAGAAGTGGGATATAGTGAATTGGCTCTCAAAGAGAAAAAGGATATCTGTATCCGGGCTATGACCCGTGTCTTTGAACGCGGGTATATACAGATCCTGACCGGAACCCGGTCGCTTCTGGGGGAAGGATGGGATTCGCCCTGTATCAACTCGCTGGTTCTGGCAAGCTATGTAGGATCCTATGTGACATCTGCGCAGATGCGCGGAAGAGCGGTTCGAAGAGATATACAGCATCCGGATAAGGTGAGTAATATCTGGCATCTGGTATGTATCTGTGACGCAAAAGAAGCGAAGGAAAAGAGAAAAATGGGAATTGAAAATCCGGAGCTGTCCGAAGATTATTACACTCTGGAACGGAGGATGAAAGGAGTGCTTGGCGTGAACTATGACGGCGGAGTCATTGAGAATGGAATAGAACGCATGAGCGTCATATCTCCTCCGTACACCCGGATGCATGTTGCTGAAATTAATGAAGAAATGGCGGCCAGAAGCGGGCAAAGAGATGTGGTCGCGGCTCAATGGCAGACGGCTGTATCGCTGGACGGAGGGATGGAAATGGCAGACGCATGTACGGCAAAACGCAGAACGCTGCGGCTGGGAGTCAGATTTTATCATGCCCTGGCAGCTCAGCTCATCTGTACCATTATCCAGATCTGCAATATGGTTTTACGTTTTTTCATCCGAACAGGAAGGGGCTGGGAAAATCCGGTATTTTTCCTGATTACAGGTATATTTTTCATTTGTACAGTTCTGTTCGGCAGCAGAATTATTCAGCTCCTTTTTCCGGAAAGCAGATTTCGTGCTCTCGGGAATTCTGTTCTTGCGGCCCTGAAAGAAGCTGGTTATATTACCTCAGCCTGTCAGGTTATGACGGAGAGAAACAGAGAATTTGAGTTTTTCTCCTGGCTGAAGGGAGGAACGGATCGGGAAAAAGGTATCTACGCGGATACTCTCCGGCAGGCAATGGCTCCGGCCGAAAATCAGCGCTATCTGCTTGCGGCCGGCAGAATCCGGAAAGGAGCAGTGGAGTATTACTGTGTACCAGAGCTGTTTTCCGGTTCCAGGCAGAAGGCAGAAAGCTTTCAGAGAGCTATGCTGTCTGTTATGGGAAGAAACAATCTGATATATACCAGAAATCCGGCCGGGCGCAGAGTGCTGCTGAAAGCCAGAGCGTCTTCATTCTTTAACCGCAATGACCGCTGCGCGGACCAGAAAAAGTATATCAGGGGAAATTTAGAATAAGGGAAACAGGGAAAGGAATGGAAATAACGCAGAAACTAAAGCTTGAACCCTGGCACCATGGATATTATAATACAAGGAAAGGGCTGAATGGAGGCAAAAGAATGAGTGTACTATATGAAAAACTGGAAACATGTTATAAATACTATCAGTCAGTAACTGATTTTGTACCCCGGGTAGGACTGATTCTCGGTTCAGGGCTGGGCGGATATGCAAAAAATATGAAAGTGGAAAAAGAGATTCCCTATGGAGACATTCCGGGATTTCCGGTATCTACTGTACAGGGACACGATGGAAAGTTCCTGCTTGGATATATCGGGGAAGTACCTGCAGTTGTTATGAAGGGCAGGGTTCATTATTATGAAGGATATTCCATGCAGGACGTGGTGCTCCCCACCCGTCTGATGAAGCGTATGGGCATTGATATTCTTTTTCTGACCAATGCGTCCGGAGGCATAAAAAAGGGATTTCAGGTGGGAGATTTTATGATGATTACAGATCAGATCTCCAGTTTTGTCCCTTCTCCTCTGATCGGAGAAAATGTATCCGAGCTGGGAGAAAGGTTTCCGGATATGACGCATATTTATGATCCGGATCTGATGAATCTGATCCGGAAGACAGCAGAAAAAGAGAATATTGCTATTCAGGAGGGAATCTATCTGCAGACTACAGGGCCTAATTTTGAGAGCCCGGCAGAGATTCGCATGTACGCGGCGCTTGGAGCAGATGCCGTGGGAATGAGCACGGCCTGTGAAGCAATGGCAGCGCGTCATGCAGGAATACGGGTATGCGGGATTTCCTGTATTTCCAATATGGCAAGCGGGCTCTCTGACGAGGAACTGAGTCATCTGGATGTCCAGGCCGTTGCAGACAAGCGGTCCGGAGATTTTGAACGGCTTGTAACAAAAATAATTGAGCAGATGTAGAGGAAGGAACGGACAGGGAGATGAAAACAAGGATATATAATGCAAGAATACTTTCTATGGAACCGGATCAGCCCATATTTGACGGGGAGATCTGGATTGACGGAGACATGATTTCCTATGTGGGACCGGAGAAAGATGGAGGAGAAACAATCTGGGACGAACAGATTGACGCACAGAGAAATCTGATTATGCCCGGATTTAAAAACGCGCATACGCATTCTGCCATGACGTTTCTTCGCTCCCATGCAGACGATATGAAACTGGATGAATGGCTGAACACCCGGGTATTTCCGGCTGAGGCAAAACTGACCGGTGAGGACGTTTACTGGCAGACAAAGCTGGCGGTGATGGAGTATCTCACCAGCGGTATTACATCTGTATTTGACATGTATATGTTTCGGGCAGACGGAGCCAGAGCGATGCGGGAGTGCGGATTCCGCAATGTGTTCTGCGAGAGTATTAATAATTTTGGCGGAACTCTGGAGCAGGTGGAGTCTGACTATCATACTTATAATCAGGACGAGGACAGGCTTATTTCCTATCAGCTGGGATTCCATGCAGAATATACAACCAGCCGGGAAATGATGGAGGGTCTGGCTGCTCTTTCTGAAAAATATCAGATTCCGGTATATGTGCACTGTTCGGAGACAAAAAAGGAAGTAGAGGACTGCAGGAGCCGGACAGGCATGTCTCCTGTGGCCTATATGGATTCTCTGGGGCTTTTCCGGTACGGCGGCGGGCTGTTCCACGGCGTGCATATGGATGAAGGGGATTTTGATATCATTAAAAAACGCGGCCTGTACGTGGTGACAAATCCTGCATCCAATCTGAAGCTTGCAAGTGGTATTGCCCCGGTTAAAAGATATCTTGACGAGAAAATTCCGTTGGCAATCGGCACGGATGGAGCTGCAAGCAATAACTGTCTGGATATGTTCCGGGAAATGTTTCTTGTGACCGGACTTCAGAAAGTAGTATGTGATGACCCGGAGGTAGTTCCTGCCAGAGAAGTGCTGAAGATGGCAACGGTAATCGGCGCGCATGCTATGGGCCTTCCGGAGTGCGACAGGCTTGCGCCGGGGAAGAAGGCGGACCTGATCATGATTGATCTGACGCAGCCGAATATGCAGCCGCTTCAGAATATCGAGAAAAATGTTGTATACAGCGGAAGCAAGCAGAATATAAAGATGACTATGGTCGGAGGAAAAGTTCTTTACCGGGATGGGGAATTTTTCATAGGATGCAGTCCGAGTAAAGTTTATGAAAAAGCCGGTGAGACTGTAAAGAGAATTTTAGGAGTAAAGGACTGAGAATCATTTACGGACAGACGGCAGGCATGTATTGTGCAGAAAGAAAAAACGGAATCGTCCGCAGGGGCGGAGTTGGAAGAAAGGGGTACTTAGGATGAAAGCAGCAATATTTACAATAGATTCAGGTATTTATAAGGCAAAAGCTGAGAGCGCGGCGGCTACGGCGCTGAAGCGCATGCTGGAGCATGTGGGATTTCAGGTAAAGGCAGCAGGCGCTCTGCCGCAGGACAGGGCTATGACAGCTGAAGTTATGAGACAGCTCTCGGACGCGTCTGCCGTTGATCTGATCCTGACTACGGGCGCGGTAGAGTACGGGGAGGAAGACTGTGCGCCGGATGCACTGATGGATGTGGCCGACAGACTTCTGCCGGGAATACCGGAAGCATTGAGAGCTTATAATATCCGTTATTCAAAAAAAATAATTCTGGACCGTTCAGCGGCAGGCATAAGGAAAAAAACATTGCTGATTAATCTTCCGGAAAGCGCAAAGACGGCAAAAGAAGATATGGAGTATATTCTGCCTGAGGTGGTGCAGGTTGTGGAGGCACTCAGTTTATGATAAAAGTAACATACCTGGGGCACAGCGGTTTTCTGGCAGAGCTGGAGGACGTCTGTCTTCTGTTTGACTACTATAAGGGAGAACTGCCAGAGATGGATCCGGATCAAAAAATGGCTGTTTTTGTCAGTCATTCTCATTACGACCACTACAGAAAGGATATTTTCCGCTTCAGGGATAAATTCGGGCAGATTCGGTTCATTCTTTCAGACGATGTACCCGCGGCGGAAGAAGAGGATGTTATTTTTGTCCGGCCAAATGAGTGCAGAGAAGTTCTGGGACTTGATATTACGACGCTCCGTTCCAATGATGAAGGGGTGGCTTTTCTTGTAAAATATAAAAACAGAACTATCTATCACGCCGGTGATCTGAACTGGTGGCACTGGGAAGGAGAACCGGATGCATATAATACAAAGATGCGCCGTTCCTACCAGTCGGAAATTAATAAGCTTCAGAAAGAAAAGATTGACGTGGCGTTTGTTCCCGTAGATCCGCGCCTTGGAGAGCAGTACTGCCTGGGGCTGGACTGCTTTATGAAGCGTACGGAAACAGCTAAGGTTTTCCCTATGCATTTCTGGGGAACCTATGATATATTCGACAGACTTTTTCTGGAAAAATGTACGGAAGATTATCAGGACAGAATTATGAGAATTGACAGGGAAGGGCAGACTTTTCTGCTGGAAGAGTAAAAACGGCGGGAAATACAGAAAGGATACGAAATGCTTGTAAAACTTTATACAGACGGAGCCGCCCGGGGCAATCCGGACGGACCCGGCGGATATGGCAGTGTGCTTGAATATGTGGACACAAAAGGAGAGCTGCACGTCAAGGAGCTTTCTCAGGGATATGTCCGCACAACCAATAACCGGATGGAACTGATGGCGGTGATCGCCGGGCTGGAAGCGCTCAACCGTCCCTGTACGGTGGAAGTTTATTCGGATTCTCAGTATGTCGTCAATGCATTTAACCAGCACTGGGTGGACAACTGGATACAAAAAGGCTGGAAAAGAGGAAAAAATGAACCGGTAAAAAATGTAGATCTGTGGAAGCGTCTTCTTCAGGTAAAAGAACCTCATAATGTATCTTTTTACTGGGTAAAAGGCCATGACGGACATCCGCAGAATGAACGCTGTGATCAGCTTGCCACCACAGCGGCTGACGGAGATGATCTGATCGTTGACGAAGGCGTTTGAAAATAGTATAATGAAAATCTGTGTTAAGTAAGACAGACAATCGCGGCTGCGGATGCCGAAAGGCTGCAGACGAGGAAAGTCC
>DWZZ01000178.1 GCA_019117305.1 Candidatus Mediterraneibacter merdigallinarum
AAATCTCATCCATCTCTTTATGAAATGTATGAAAACCTCGGAGCTTCGCAAATTCTTCCAGACCGATTCCATAAATATTGGCGCAGCTCCATGCGGCCAGTTCACTGTCGCCATGTTCCCCTGCAATAAAAGCGTGCACGTTTCTGCTGTCCACATCCAGTTTCTCGCTGAGCAGATATTTCAGACGGGCTGTATCCAGGACGGTTCCCGATCCGATTACTCTCTCTTTTGGAAAGCCGGATTCTTTCAGAGCGATCTGCGTAAGGATATCTACAGGATTTGATACGATAAGAAGGATTCCCTCGCACTTTACTCTCTTGATCTCTCCTATGATCGCTCTCATAATCTGCGCGTTTTTCTGTACCAGATCCAGTCTGGTCTCACCGGGTTTCTGATTTACTCCCGCCGTAATAATAATAACAGAAGCATCCGCAATATCTTCATATTCTCCTGCATAAATCTCCATAGCGTGGGCAAAGGGCAATCCATGGCTGATATCCATTGCCTCTCCTTCTGCTTTCGCATGATTTGCATCAAGAAGAACCAGCTCAGAAAATGTTCCCTTCTGCATCAGGGCATAAGCGATGCTGGCACCTACAAATCCACAGCCGACTATGGCAGCTTTCTGTACATTTATCATACTTTGACTCCTCCTGTCTCTATAATTCCTAGTATTTTACTAGGGATTATTTTTATCTTCATTATATACTATTTCCAAAAGAAAACAAGATGTTTATAGCAAATTTTTCCACAATAAATACCATATTCCGAATTCGGCCGGAAGACATTCACAACGAGAGGTTCTGCTTACACTCAGAAAACGTTTCAGGCAAAATGCACAAGAATTCACCTGATGTACTCAGGCAGTTAAAAATGTGTTATACTGTTATGGCAGTGCTCTTTTTTATACCGGTTTTTTCTTTTATGTCTTTCTTCCGTTCATGGACGGACCCGAAACATAATTCCAGCCGGTGCGGAGAGCAGAAAATAATCAGAGAGAAGGTATATTAATTATGTCAGAAGAACAGAAAAATAACGGATGCACGGAGGAATCCTGCGCCGGATGCGCACATGCTGACTCCTGCAGCAGCAAAAAAACAGATTTTCTTGAACCTGCAAATAAGTATTCCCACATAAAGAAAGTAATCGGAGTTGTCAGTGGAAAAGGCGGTGTCGGGAAATCTCTTGTTACAGCTTCACTGGCCCGCATGGCAAGAGAAAAAGGGTTCAATGTCGGAATCCTGGACGCAGATATTACCGGACCGTCTATTCCGAAAATGTACGGTGTTCATGAAAAGGCTCAGGGGACAGAAGAAGGTATTTTCCCCTGCACCGCAAAAGACGGAACACAAATCATGTCTGTCAATCTCCTGCTGCCGGACGAAGAAGCTCCGGTTATCTGGAGAGGACCGATTATTGCCGGGGTGGTAAAACAGTTCTGGACCGATGTAATGTGGGGAGATCTGGATTATCTGTTTGTAGACATGCCGCCTGGAACCGGAGATGTGCCCCTGACTGTATTTCAGTCTTTGCCTGTCGACGGTGTCGTAATTGTAACATCTCCCCAGGATCTGGTGCAGATGATCGTAAAAAAAGCCTGCAGCATGGCACAACAGATGAATATTCCGGTCCTTGGAATTATAGAGAATTACAGCTATGTAAAATGTCCGGACTGCGGAAAAGAAATCAAAGTATTCGGTGAAAGCCACGTAGATGAGGCAGCGGCACAGATGGGAATTCCCGTACTGGCACGTATGCCTATCGATATGGAGCTTGCCCGGGCCGTCGAAGAAGAACGGTTCTACGAAACAGAAAATCCTTATCTGAAAGAGATCCGGCTGTAACATAATCCACAGCCGGACTTCAGGAAGAATATTGTAAATTAAAAGCAATAACTGCAAGGAGAGAATAAAATGATAGGACTCAGATCAGAAATATGGAAAGAAGGAGAATACTCTTATCCTGCGGCATACGGCTTTACGCCGGTTATCGTAAGTTATGTACACGAAGATGAGCGAATCCGACCATGTATGCTTGTCGTTCCGGGCGGCGGCTACCGTTATGTCTCTTCTTCAGAAGCAGATCCGGCCGCGCGGACCTTTTATGCGGCCGGATATAATGTATTTGTTCTGACATACACAGTAAACTATCTGGATGAGCCTCTTAAACTGCAGCCTTTGATGGATATTGCCAGAACGGTGCGGATTCTCCGGTATCATGCCGGGGCATGCCGCATTGATCCGGCCAGAGTTGTCGTGTGCGGATTCTCCGCAGGAGCACATCTTTGCGCTTCCCTTTGTGTCCATTACCCCGATATCTCTGATCCGGATCCAAAATACGAAAATATTTCTGCCCGTCCGGACGCCGCAGTGCTGTCCTATCCTGTAATAACATCAGGGAAATATGCCCACCGGGATTCTTTTCTCGCGCTTCTTGGTCCGGACGCAGATAAAAAGGAACTGGAATATATGTCTCTGGAGGACCATGTGACAGATGATATGCCGCCCTGTTTTCTCTGGCAGACAGCCACAGATGATTCCGTCCCCGTAGAAAACAGTTATCTCTTTGCATTGGCCTGCAGAAAAGCCGGCGTTCCTTTTGCTCATCATGTATTCTCTGACGGAATCCACGGCATGTCTGTAGCAACCGAAGAATGGCTGGAAGGCTGCTATGGGGAGTCTTATACTCTGGAGCAGATTGACCGGCTTATTTCTGCCATAGAACGGGGAGAAACCCCATATCCGAAGGAAAAAGCCGATGAGATCCGCACAGCCTTTTCCGCAAAACGGGATGGCGGAAAAAAATGGGATCCCGAAATCAAATCATGGCTCAAAGGTCTTCTGGAAGAAGTAGGCATGTGGACAAAAATGGCTGAAAAATGGCTGGAAGGAGAGCTGAATTTATAAAGACCCGAATCGCTGTTTTTCTGGCAGATTCTTCTGAAACGCATATCATCTTCGAAAGGCATTTATTCTTTGCGGGCGTTTCCCGGTCGTGTGCATAGTATAAAAGAAAAAGGATTTTTAACTATGGCATACGAGACATTTGAAAAGGCAGAAGGTATTATACAGGGAATCAGCCGGGGCGACTCCTGCTGCTCCATGATGCTTTCCGTGATCAGCGGTTCCAGCATCATTAACATAGTAGTCACCGGTGAAACAGTAATTATCGACAATGTCAGACTCAGAACGGGGATGCGGATTGCCGCTTTTTATGACGCAAATCTTCCTGCTCCCGCTGTTTATCCTCCCCAGTACCGGGCCGAACTGGTTACATCTCTGCGCAGGAATCAGGAGGTTATGCTTGCCTACTTCGATGACAGCCTGACGTCCGACGACAATACCCTCCGGCTGAATATCGGTCCTACCACCAATGTGGTGACCGCAAATGGCCAGCCATATATGTGCAGCCCTGAAAACTCAGAATTACTTGTATATTACACTACCTCTACTTTCAGTATTCCCGCTCAGACAACGCCGCAGAAAGTAGTAGTTCTGTGTGAATACTGAGCACAAAGTCAAAAACAGAGCCTTGTCCGGGCTCTGTTTTCTTTATCGGAAAATCTGGAGCTCTTTTCATTTCATTGCATCCAGAAGTTTTCTGCAGAATAATTCCAGCGTTTCACAATATTGATTTGAAATCGGACATTTAATACAGATTCTGCAATCCGGCATCAAACTGTCATCCGGGAGACCGATAATATAGTCATACATATATTTAAAGAATTCTTTATTTGTGGGCTTTTTATCTTTTGCGGATTTGTTGAAAATGAGTTTAAGAAGTTCTGTATTGTGGGATTCCCAGATGGAATTTACAACAGTTCTGATATTTTTCTCTACACAATTCCAGGATGTGTGGAAGAGAAATGCGATGTCAGGGTAAAGCAGCTTTGTTATACAGTCCAGTCTGTCCTTGTCTTCCATGATAAGCAGCAGACCATGTGTCACATAATTATATCCTGTGTATGACCGATGCACTCCAAAAGAATCCAGGATGTCTTTAATTGTTTTTTCATAGTTCATTTGTATTACCTCATTCCTGCTTGAGATAACCTGCACGGAAAACACATACCTATGGTAAATTGGAGAAATTTGGCGCACAAGAAATTTTATAGGAAAAGTTTCGACCTTAAAAGTCGAATCAGAGCCGGACCGTCCCGTTGATATACCGGGCCCGCATTTCACACTCTGCCGCTGTTTTTGAAGACAAAAAAAGGGAATACCACTGCATATAAGGTATTCCGCTTTCTGCTGATACGGAGACGGAGGGATTCGAACCCTCGTGCCCCGGAGGGCAAACGCATTTCGAGTGCGCCCCGTTATGACCACTTCGATACGACTCCATTCTATATGAGCTGCGGATGCCCGTGAGTACCCGCAGCTTTTATATTATACCAGAGTTGAGGGTAAATGAAAACCCTGAAATTAAAAAATTAGTCATTCTCCTCTGTCTGTACAGAGTATGTCTGTCTCTTCCTTGCCATCTCATCGCTTTCAAGATACTCGTCATAAGTAGTGATCTTGTCGATGAGGCGTCCGCCCGGTACGATCTCCATGATACGGTT
>DWZZ01000179.1 GCA_019117305.1 Candidatus Mediterraneibacter merdigallinarum
AAAGATATTTGATAATGGTATTCTTTTCATGGGTGATTAGTTATGCAGAATCTGGAGAAAACCGGAATTAAGCCGGTAGTTATTGATGAGATAAAAGCGCTTGCCCAAGTATATGGGATTCAGAAAGTAATATTATTCGGTTCAAGGGCACGGGGGGATTTCCACAGAGCCAGCGATATAGATCTTGCGGTGGAGGGCGGAAGAATTACCGATTTCATAATTGAAGTAAAAGATTCGACGTCTACGCTGCTTGAATTTGACATTGTTGATTTGGCAAACACACAGCCGGGAGAATTTCTGGAATCAATAAAGCGGGAAGGAATAATTCTATATGAAAAAATTTGATAATTTTATTTCTAATTTAAATGTATTGGAAAAGGCAGAAAACGAGGATTTGAATAACGAATTTGTAATCAGTGGAATTATTGATAAATTTTTTATCCAGTTCGAACTCAGCTGGAAAGTGTTAAAAGAGCTTTTGCGCTATGAAGGCAAAAGTGTGGCAAATACAGGATCGCCCAGAGAAATATTGAAGGCTGCGTATTCTGTCTATGACTTTATAGATGAGGATATCTGGCTTAATATGCTGAAATCAAGAAATGACATGACTCATATATATGACGGTGAAGCAGCAAAACGTCTTGTGGATATGATTCTTGGAAAGTATATTCCGGCTTTTAAATTGATGGAAGAGAAAGTACTGGAAAAATATAAGGATATTATGGATACAATATGATGCTTCTGATGTCGAATACTATTTAAGGCAAAACCGGCTTATCAAAGCCGGTTTTTATCGCCCCATTCGCACATTCCGTCCAGGATCGGGATCAGCGATTTGCCTCTTTCTGTCAGACTGTACTCTACTTTTGGCGGGATCTGGGGATATTCCTCTCTGTGGACAAGCTGGTCTGCTTCCAGTTCCTTCAGTGTGGAGCTCAGCGTTTTATAGGAAATCTGCCCGATGTATTTTTTCATTTCATTAAACCTCACCACACCGAATTCCATCAGTGTGTAGAGGATCGTCATTTTATATTTCCCGTTGATCAGAGATAACGTATAACTGAATCCGGTAGTGCTTAAATTTTCATTGGAAATGCATCTTTTACCCATTTTACACTCTCCTTTAGGTAAGTATTAAACCCGACTGTAAGTATCGCACTTTTATGTGCGTACTTGTTTTATGGCATATTCTTGCTATGATTGTAATATCAGCAGCAGAGAAAGTCAATTCTGCTGAAGAAAATATGAAGAAAAGCAGTAGTAAAGGAGAGATATGTTATGAGTAAAAAAATTGTAATATTAAACGGAAGTCCCAGAAAAAAGGGAAATACATCAGCGCTCGTTAAATCTTTTACAGAAGGAGCGGAAAGTGCGGGTAATACAGTGACAGAATTTTTCTTAAGCGGTATGGATATTCACGGATGCAGGGGATGCTTCGGCGGACACAGTAGCAGGGAATGTCCCTGTGTTCAGAAGGATGACATGGATCAGATCTATCCGGCGGTAAAAGAGTCCGATGTGGTAGTTCTTGCCACACCGCTCTATTACTGGAATATGAGCGGTCAGATCCGGACAGCGATCGACCGTCTGTTTGCGCTGGAGGAAGGCGACGGCAATCTCCTCAGAGGACACGGCAGGTCTTCCGCGCTTCTGATGGCTGCAGAAGGAAACGGATTTGATGATGTCCTCCTTTATTATGACCACCTGATGGAGCACCTAAGATGGAAGAATCTCGGCCATGTCCTTGCCGGAGGCAACGGTGATGTGGGAGATATCGCGGGCAAACCGGAACTTCAGGAAGCTTATGAACTGGGGAGAGCAATCCGGTAGTCCTGCCGGCCGCTTTCTGATCCGGGCTCTTTACACATACCCTTTACCGGCCTGCCCTAAAGTACAAACCCGGGAGTATATACAGAAAAGCAAATAGAATATTCTGAAATTGCAGAAAAGCTGTTACAATAAATATTAAGAGTAAAACAGAGTCTATTGTATAAGAATATTCATTTTATGATAACAGGCGGGAGTCAGTACATGGAAAAACAGCGCGGCAGCAAACAACAAAGGATAAACAGAAAAAGACAGACATTGATCATTCAGAAATTCTTTTTTCTGCTGACGGGAATTTACGGGATTCTTCTGGTTATCCGTTCTGCTTCTTCCATTTCTTTTTCGGCAGGCCTGGTTTTTCCGGTTATTACGCTGTTCTGTACAGGAATGTATGTGCTGTTTCATATCCGCAGGAAATGGTTCTGGCCGGGAACCGCCGGCATGTTTCTTGTTTTTGGAATTTCCGCGGCCCTGCAGTGGGATCTTTTTGCAGAGCAGACTCTTGCTCTGGCAGGAAGTCTGACGGGTACAGAACATGGAGAACAGAATGTGACTTTCCCTGTCCTGCTTATAATGCTTATTCTTTCAGGAGTTTTCTTCGCGCTTGAAATCATCTGGGAGAAGCACTGGCTGCCTTATATTGTAACCACGGTGATGATGGCGGGGGCGCCCCTTTTTGGGATTCATGTCAGTGTCGGTTCTGTACTTCTGTGTCTTATATTTCAGATTCTGTTCTGGACAATTCATACGGCGGGCAGAGAAAAAAATCAGGATTTATCTGCGGCGGACGGGAACAGAAGCAGAATGTCGCTCCCTGCCAGATGTACGGCTTTTATGGGAGCGGTTCTGTCCGGATTGATCTGCATTTCTGTTTTTGTTACATCCGTCTGGGGTACAGAGCTTTCAGATGCGGTTTCCGGCGGAGAAGGCTTTCTCTCCCGCAGTTTCCAGAGGATTACCGGCAGAGATCAGCAGTCTGTTGCGGATGGGCATGTCAGCAGCGGCAATAATTACAGGACCGGGGGATACTCAGCTTGAAGTAACAGTTCTGGAGCAGCCCACGGAAACCCTTTATTTAAAGGAATTTTCGGGAGGCGAATACACAGGCGGAGACTGGGAGCCGGCAGACGACCAGGCTGTTTTTGAGGCGATGGCGCAGACACTGCAATGGGATTCCTGGGAATCCTGGATCAGCGGTATGTATTACAGCCTCTATTTCTCAATGAATGAAATGACGTCCTGGAATGAGACCGATCCGGACAGAACAGAACGGAATACAGCGGAGCGGTATGGGGAAACATGCTGCCGGCTTTTGAGAAAACCGGTGAATGGTATCATGAAATTCAGGACGCATATATGCTTGAGATCCCTGATTTCTATACCCAGGTCCCGGAAGATATTCTGCCCGGGCTGACAGAGCTGTGCATGGATCATCCGCAGGATTCTCTTAACGAGGTGACGGCATTTATACTGGATATGCTGCAGTCCCATGCCTCCTATACGCTGACTCCGGGAAGAGCGCCGGTGAATCAGGATATTGTGGAGTATTTTCTGTTTGAAAACTATGAGGGATACTGCGTACATTTTGCCTCTGCGGCAACTCTGATGTACCGGCTTTACGGTATCCCTGCCCGTTATGCCTCCGGGTATGCTGTGGAGCCTTCCGCGTTTACACAGCAGGAGGTCATCCGTTTTTTCAGCAGTCCTGCTCTCATCCGGGCTGCTTTCACGGTTCTGGCCGTATGTTTTCTGGCTGTACTGTTTTTCCTGCATTGCAGAAGAAAGAAGCGGATAAAGAAACTGAAGCGGATGACGGAAATTGTCAGACGGGCAGCCTACGGACAGACAGAACCTTCGGAGAAAGAAACAGAATTTGTAAGGGCAGTATACTGCCGAACGGCAGAATTTCTCCGGGAAGAACAGACCGGGCTCAGAAAACTGAGATTCCGGTATACAAAAGCATTTTATTGATTTTAAACCTTCCTGACCGGTTCACGAAAGCCGGAAGACTGTGGTACAATAACTGTGTTACATGCAGTCAGGACCGATTATACCGGTCTGTCTGGCTTTGCCGGAATATAAGGAGGATTTGCCGGAATGAAAGTCATTGATTTTAAGGATGCAAAATGCCGTCACTGCTACAAATGTGTCCGTCACTGCGCGGTGAAGGCGATCACCGTCAGAGACGAACAGGCCCGGATCATGGTTGACCACTGCATCAACTGCGGCCGCTGCCTGGAAGTCTGTCCCCAGAATGCCAAGACATTTGCAAGTGATCTGGAGCGGGTAAAAGGATATCTGCGGCAGGGCTGCCGTACCGTAATTTCCATAGCGCCGTCCTATGCAGGCGTGCTCGAGTTTGACACACCGGGACAGGTGGCGGATGCTCTGGAACGGCTTGGATTTGCGGAGGTAAGAGAGACGGCCGAGGGCGCCGCTCTGGTAACCAATGAGTATAAGAAACTGGTCCGCGAGGCGAAAATGCCAAATATTATTACTACATGCTGTCCCAGCGTAAATGATCTGATCGAAAAATATTACCCGGACTGTGCAGAAATGATGGCTCCCGTAGTTTCTCCCATGGTGGCCCATGGACGCTATATCAAAAAAATATACGGACCGGATGTAAAAGTGGTATTTCTGGGTCCCTGTATTGCCAAAAAGCAGGAGGCGGCCGGAGACGAGCGGGTGACCGGGGCAATTGACGGAATCCTTACTTTTGAGGAGCTGGCAGTCTGGCTGAACGAGGCGGGAATTGACATTCATGCCTGTACAGATAAGCCTATGGGCAATCCGGATCCAAAGATCAACCGGCTTTATCCGGTTAGCGGCGGCGTGCTTCAGTCGGTTATAACGGAAGAAGAGGCGGACGGATACCATAAGGTGTTTGTAGATGGCCTGGAGAACTGTATGGAGATGCTGGAGTGTCTCCGGAAGGGAGAGCTGGATCACTGCTTTATCGAGGCGAATGTCTGTGAAGGCGGTTGCGCGAAAGGCCCTGCTTCTGCCCACTGGAATACATCATATGTAAAAACAAAAGTGAAAATTGAAAATGCCGTATCCTATAAGGCTGCACGGGATCTGCCGGATATGAGACCGGAGGAAATGGCAAAGAAGTTCGGCGGCCGGAGTCTTTCCGATCCCATGCCGTCTGAGGAGCAGATTACCCGTATTCTCAGATCCACAGGCAAATATTCTCCTGCCGACGAACTGAACTGCGGCGCCTGCGGGTATTCCACCTGCCGGGAAAAGGCCGCGGCTGTTTTCCAGGGAAAGGCGGAACTGTCCATGTGTATGCCTTATGCCCTGACAAAAGCAGAGTCCATGTCCAACGTTGTTCTGGATGCTACGCCGAATATGATCTTTGTTGTGGGAAATGATATGAAGATTCTGGACTGCAACCGGAAAGGTCAGGAGCTTCTCGGCGTAGGCCATGACGAAGCTGTGCAGCGGTATATATTTGAGTTTATAGAAACGGGAGATATTGAAGAGACGCTTCTTACCAGGGAGTCTGTTCTGAATAAAAAAGTAAAGCTGGAAAAGGGCAGAATAACGGCAGAAGAGAGTATTGTATATATTGAAAATCTGGATGCTGTTCTTGTCATGTTCCGGGATGTAACCCGGGAGGAAAAAATCAGGGAACAGCATTATAACCTGAAGGTCGAGACCGTTGAGATGGCCCGGAAAGTTATTGAGAAACAGATGATGGTGGCCCAGGAGATCGCGGGACTGCTGGGAGAGACCA
Organism: Candidatus Mediterraneibacter merdigallinarum; assembly: GCA_019117305.1. Classification (GTDB taxonomy): domain Bacteria; phylum Bacillota; class Clostridia; order Lachnospirales; family Lachnospiraceae; genus Mediterraneibacter; species Mediterraneibacter merdigallinarum. Next base: position 5,573 of record DWZZ01000179.1, read on the forward strand.
CGGCGGAGACCAAAGTGACTCTGACAAAGCTGCGGGATTCTATCCTGAACGAGGAGGATTAGGCCTATGAGTGTAAGTATAGATGTGGCCTGGAGAAGTCTGAATAAGTATCAGGAGGAACTGTGCGGAGACAAAGTGGAGATTCTCAAAACCGGTGATTCAGATATTGTGATTCTGGCCGACGGTATGGGCAGCGGGGTAAAAGCCAATATACTGGCCACTCTGACGTCAAAAATACTGGGCACCATGCTCCGGGAAGGAGCCGCCATAGAATCCTGTGTGGAAACCATTGCCAGAACACTTCCGGTATGCAAAGTGCGGAAGGCCGCCTATGCCACATTTTCCATTCTGCAGATCTTCCACAGCGGACAGGCATATCTGGCGGAATTTGACAATCCGTCCTGCGTCTTTATCCGGGACGGAAAGATTGTAAATTATCCCTTCGAGGTGCGGGAAATTGAAGGAAAGAAGATTCATGAGTACCGGTTTCAGGTGAAGAAAAACGACTGTTTTGTACTGATGAGCGACGGTGTGATTTATGCAGGCGCCGGTTCGATTCTGAATATGCAGGGCTGGACCTGGGAGGCTATGGCAGAATATACGCTGAAGTGTACGAAGAAGACCCTGTCAGCTTCCCGGCTGGCAGTCCTTCTGAGCCAGGCCTGCGATGAACTTTATGAAGAAAAGCCCGGCGATGATACAACCGTTGCCGTCGCCAGAGTGATCGAGCGCAGAATTGTAAATATATTTACCGGTCCTCCAAAGGACAAAGCCGATGACGACCGGATTATGCATGAATTCATGCACTCCGAAGGGAAAAAAGTTGTTTCCGGCGGTACCAGTTCCAATATAGCCGCCCGTTTCCTAGGCAAAGAAATCATAACCCGGGCGGACAGCGCTGATCCGGATGTACCGCCTGCGGCAGAGATCGAAGGGATTGATCTGGTAACGGAAGGAGTGCTTACTCTTGGAAAATGCCTGAAGCTTCTGAAAAAATACGCGAACGGTGAGTTTGATGAGGAATTTTTTGACGAACTGGACGCCGATAACGGCGCTTCCCGCCTGGCAAAACTGTTGATTGAAGAATGTACGGAGCTGAATCTCTTTGTAGGTACTTCCATTAATAAGGCACACAAAAATTCAGATCTGAGTTTTGACCTGAGCATGCGGATGAATCTGGTGGAACAGCTCATCCGTATGATGGAACAGATGGGGAAGCATGTTTCGGTAAAATATTACTGATACTGAATGGCTGACAAAACAAATACAGCAGGGATTTCCTTCCGGAAATCCCTGCTGTTCGTCATTCTGTATGAGATTATTGCACGAGAATATACATGGATGCGATTTAAAGCAGCTCTTCGAATGTATCATAAAAAGCGGGGTAGGACACATCCACGCATTTGCTGTCCAGAATGCGGGTACGGCCTTCTGCCGCCAGCGCTGCAATACTGAACGCCATGGCAATGCGGTGATCCAGCAGAGTATGGATGGAAGCGCCTTTGAGTTTCCCGCCATTGATAATCATGCCGTCCTCAGTGGGAGTTACATCACATCCCATTGCCTTCAGGTTGTCAGTAACGGTTTCGATGCGGTCCGTTTCTTTTACTTTCAGTTCCGCCGCATCCCGGATGACAGTAGTTCCTTCGGCGACAGCGGCCATAACGGCAATAACAGGGATCTCATCGATCAGTGCGGGGATAATGTCCCCCTCGATAACTGTGCCGTGGAGCCGGCTTGTCTTTACGGTAATGTCCGCGATTTTCTCCCCGCCTTCAGTCCGCTCGTTGCTCAGCTCAATCCGGGCGCCCATATCTTCACATATTTTCAGGATTCCGGCGCGGGTAGGATTAATGCCTACATTTGTGATCCGTATTTCGGAGTCCGGAACAATCAGTCCCGCCGCGATAAAATATGCGGCAGAGGAAATATCTCCCGGCACCGTAAGCTTTTGTCCGTGCAGTTCCCGGCCGGGCTGTATTATGGCCGTTGTTCTTGAACAGTCCAGATCATGGACAGAGCGAATATCCGCGCCGAATTCTTTCAGCATCAGCTCTGTGTGATTCCGGGAGAGACCGGGTTCTGTTACGGAAGTTTCCCCATTGGCATAAAGCCCGGCAAGAAGAATGCAGGATTTTACCTGGGCGCTTGCCACCGGCGAATCATAGTGTATGCCGTGAAGCCGGGAGGGGGCAATATACAGTGGGGCACATCCGTTGTGCAGGATGCTGGAGATATCCGCTCCCATCTGAGTCAGTGGATCGATGATCCGCTTCATGGGACGGGAGTTTAGTGATTCGTCCCCGGAAAGTTTTGATTCGAAGGGCTGACCGGCAAGGATTCCCGAAAGCAGTCGGGTTGTGGTGCCGCTGTTTCCTACATCCAGGATATGGGACGGAGCAGAGAGACCGTGAAGTCCTTTTCCGTGAACAGTGACTGTGGAGCCTTCCTGTTCGATCTCAATACCCAGCGCGCGGAAGCAGCGTATTGTAGCCAGGCAGTCCGCGCCCGGGAGAAAATTGTGAATTTCAGTAGTGCCGTCGGCAATGGAGCCGAACATAATGCCTCTGTGGGATATGGATTTGTCCCCCGGGACAGATACGGTTCCCTTCAGTCCAGTAATGCCGCATAATTCCATAATAATCTGATTCCTTTCCTCATTTCTGTTTTATTACAGCTTTGGGCTGTTTATACTTCATATACTATATATCGGTATTTCTGAAGCAGAGTGGCTGCTTTTGTACATGCAGCTTCCTGATAGAACTCAATGCGAAGCACTCCCTCTTCAAATTCCCTGTTGTGTACGATTCCGATATTTTTGATATTAATGTTGTTACTGGCAAGAATCGTGGCAATAGTGGCGATTCCTCCGGCTTCGTCAATAATATCGCAGTAAAGTGCAAACTGCTTTTTAATGGGGCCGGCAGAAGTGTTGGGCATGGAGTCTCTGTAATCCCGGGATGATTCGAAAAGGGAGTACAGCTTATCTTCATTGCCTGTGTCAACGGAAGCTTTTGCTTTTTCCAGTGCATCAATATAATGTCCCAGTATCCGGGAAATATTATCTCTGTTTTTCAGACATATCTGTTGCCACATAACCGGAGAAGAGGATGCGATTCGCGTAATATCCTTGAATCCGCCGGCTGCCAGCGCCTTCATCAGCTCGTCCTTTGTGTCTGTGTCGCGGACAAAATTCACCAGTGTAGCGGCAATAATATGGGGTAGATGGCTGATTGTTCCGGTAATAAAATCATGTTCCCGATAGTCCAGAACAACCGGAAGGGCTTTCAGAGACGCAATAAAGTTTTTATATGCTTCCACTTTCTCTTCCTTTACTTTTGACGATGGGGTCAGAATATAATAGGCGTTCTCAATCAGGTGAGCCTTTGCGTTGATGAAGCCGCTTTTCTCAGATCCGGCCATAGGATGCCCGCCAATAAAGATTTCATCCATTCCCAGAGCGGTAACCTCTTCATGGATGGATGTCTTGACACTTCCTACATCTGTCAGAATACAGTCTTTTCCCGCCAGATCTTTCAGCTGCGACAGGTAAGCTGTATTATAGGCAACCGGTGTACACAGAAAGATGTAGCTGCAGTCTCTGAAGTTATCGTCAATAGAAGAGCAGGCTGTGTGGATTGTTCCTTCCTGTACTGCCAGCGCGAGAGTTTCCCGGTTCTTGTCAAAAGCAGCAATCTCCCATTCCGGGTAGTAACGGCGGACAGCTTTTGCAATAGAGCCGCCGATCAGGCCCAGCCCCACAAATCCTATTTTTTCATGTTCCATGCTGTTTTATAATCCTTTCAATACAAATTTGACAGTTCAGCGGCGTTCGAACCGCCGCAGGCCGATTTTCGGCACAACTAAAAATATTTTAACACGTTGCCTTGTAAAAGTAAACAAGCGCAATACTTATGTGAAAAATTCATAAAAGAGTTGTAATTGTGGAAGATTTTTAGTACAATGTACCCATGATGTGTACGCCTGCAGAGCATTTGGGTGTGCAGAATAACTACATACAAGGAGGCAGCAGCATGAAGGTTTACAGAACAGACGAAATCAGAAACGTGGTATTGCTTGGACACGGCGGAAGCGGCAAGACAAGTCTTGTGGAGGCAATGCTGTACGTATCAGGCGCCACAAACCGTATGGGAAAAGTTACGGATTCCAGTACGGTCAGTGATTTTGATAAAGAGGAGCAGAAGCGTGGATTTTCGATCAGCACAAGCCTGATTCCGATAGAATGGGAAAAAGCAAAAATCAATATTCTCGACACGCCGGGATATTTCGACTTTGTCGGCGAAGTAGAGGAAGCAGTCAGTGCGGCGGACGCGGCAGTCATTGTTGTATCCGGTAAGGCAGGCGTTCAGGTCGGAACAGAGAAAGCATGGGAACTCTGTGATAAATATCATCTTCCGAGGATGATCTATGTAACGGAGATGGATGTGGACGATGCAAGTTTCCGTCAGGTAGTTGAAGATCTGACAGCAAGATACGGCAAAAAGATCGCGCCTCATTTCCAGCCTATCCGCGAGAACGAGAAACTGGTGGGCTACATTAACGTAATCAAGAATGCAGGCCGCAGATATACGGGAATCGGTCAGAGAGAAGAATGTGAGATTCCGGATTACTGTAAACCGAATCTGGAAATCCTGAGAGATTCTCTTATGGAGGCGGTTGCCGAGACAAGCGAAGAATTTATGGAAAGATATTTCAACGGAGAGGAATTTTCCGTAGAAGAGATCCGGTCCGCCATGCGTACCGAGGTTATGGACGGAGATATCGTGCCGGTTGCCATGGGATCTAATATCCAGGCTCAGGGCGTTGCCAATCTTCTGTCGGATATCGTAAGATTCTTCCCCAGCCCGGATAAGAGAACCTGCGCAGGTATCAACCGCACGACAAACGATATCTTTGAGGCAAATTATGATTTCGCGAAAGCAAAAACAGCATATGTATTCAAGACAATGGTAGATCCGTTTATAGGAAAGTATTCTTTTGTAAAGGTATGCTCGGGAGTACTCAAAGGCGATGATGTTCTTTATAATGCGGATACAGATGCTGAGGAGAAACCGGGAAAACTTTATACGATGTGCGGCAATAAACCATCGGAAGTACCGGAGCTGTTTGCCGGCGATATCGGAGCAATCGCAAAACTTACAAATACACGTACGGGCGATACGCTTTCTACAAAGGCAACTCAGGTAACATACGCCAGAACAGATTATTCTGTTCCATATACGTATATGAGATACAAGGTGAAGAACAAAGGGGACGAGGATAAAGTATCCCAGGCTCTGGCAAGAATGACCGCGGAGGACGTCACGCTGAAGGCTGTAAATGACAGTGAGAACAGACAGACGCTTCTCTACGGTATGGGAGATCAGCATCTGGAGATTGTGGCAAGCAAACTGGCAGCCAGGTATAAGGTGGAAATTACTCTTGAAACGCCGAAGGTAGCGTTCCGCGAGACAATCCGCAAGAATTCGGATGTGGACACCAAATATAAGAAGCAGTCCGGCGGACACGGACAGTACGGTCATGTTAAGATGAGATTCGAACCCTCAGGAGATCTTGAGACACCGTATGTATTTGAAGAGTGCGTAGTAGGCGGCGCAGTTCCGAAGAACTACTTCCCGGCAGTAGAAAAGGGCCTTCAGGAATCTGTACTCAAAGGACCTCTTGCGGGATATCCGGTAGTGGGTGTAAAGGCTACATTATACGATGGATCCTATCATCCGGTTGACTCTTCTGAGATGGCGTTCAAGACGGCCACAATTCAGGCGTTTAAGAAAGGCTTTATGGAGGCATCACCGGTTCTTCTTGAGCCAATCGCGTCTATGAAAGTAACCGTTCCGGATGATTATACCGGAGATGTTATGGGCGACCTGAATAAGAGGCGCGGACGTGTGCTTGGCATGACACCGGTTGCCGGCGGCAAACAGGTGATTGAGGCGGATATTCCTATGACAGGTCTGTTCGGCTACTGCACTGTACTTCGTTCCATGACAGGCGGACGGGGAACTTATGAGTATAAATTCTCAAGATATGAGCAGGCTCCTTCCGATGTGCAGGAAAGGGAGATTGCGGCAAGAGCAGCAGAAGAATAATGAAAAATATCCGGGGCATACAGTCAAAAACTGTGTGCCCTTTCTCTCGTCTTTTCTGCCGCATATTGCTTTTACTAAGAAAATACGGTTTATATTGTACTTTGATATCAATGGTGCTATAATTGCTCTGCTGTAAATGAACAAATAAAATATCGAGGATAAAAAATGAAAATAGTTATTATTGGTGACGGAAAAGTGGGGTATAAGCTTGCAAAGCAGCTGTCCGTTGAAAATTATGACGTGGTGCTGATTGACAGCAATGAAAAGAAACTCAGATATGCCATTGACCGTCTGGATATTTCCTGTGTAACAGGCGATGGGGCTGACGCAGAGGTTCAGAGGCAGGCAGACGTGCCTCACGCAGATCTTGTAATTGCATGTACATCGGCAGATGAATGCAATATGCTCAGCTGTCTGATCGCGAGAAGGCTGGGAGCGAGGCATACAATTGCCCGGGTGAGAAACCCGGTTTATTACAGACAGATCGGACTTCTTAAAGAGGATCTGCATCTGAGCATGGCGGTTAATCCGGAACTGATCGTAGCAAACGAGATCAGCCGGCTTCTGCTTTTCCCGGATGCCAGTAAGATTGAGACCTTCGTAAAGGGCCGGGTTGAGCTGATCGAGTTTCCGGTCTGTGCACAGAGCAGGCTTGTGGGAAAATCTCTGGCTGAGATGTATGACCGGTTTCAGGTACAGGTGCTGGTATGCGCCGTAGAGCATGGGGATGAAGTGATTATCCCGGACGGATATTATGTGCTTCGTGCCGGCGACAGACTTCATATTACCGCATCGCATGCGGAGATTGAACGGTTCTTTAAAATGCACGGGAATCATAAAGAGAAGATCAAAAAGGTAATTATCTGCGGCGGAGGAAGAGTGGCTTATTATCTTTCAAAACAACTCTGTGCTCTGGGCATGCAGGTAAAAATTATTGAGAGAAATGAAGCGCGCTGTGAAGAATTGTGTGAGCTGCTTCCGAAAGCAGTTATTATTCAGGGAGATGCCACCGACCATGATCTTTTGATTGAAGAAGGGGCAGATGACGCAGATGCCTTTGTGGCTCTGACCGGAATGGATGAGGAGAACATTATTGTGTCTCTCTTTGCCAAAAAACAGGGGATTGGAAAGATCATTACTAAAATCAACGAAGACAGGCGGGCGCACATTGTCGAGGATTTCGGCATAGACAGTGTCGTTTCGGCAAAAGCTGCCACGGCGGATTCTATTTTAAGCTATGTGAGGGCAAGAAAGAATTCACAGGGCAGCGCCAATGTTGAGACAATGTATCAGCTTGTAGATGAGAAAGTTGAGGCTCTCGAATTCATCGTAAAATCCTCCACCCGGTATACGGGGGTTCCGTTTAAAGATCTGCAGCTCAGGTCCAATAATCTGATAGCCTGTATTGCGAGGAAAAACCAGATTATTATACCAAACGGCGATGATTGCATCGAAGCAGGCGACAGTGTGATTGTTGTTACAATGGAGCCTCATGTCGAGGATATCGTCGATATTCTGATGTAGGTGAGAGGCAGAAACGATGAATAAAAAAATGATTATATACATATTAGGGAAAATGCTGGGCGTCGAAGGCGCCCTCCTTTTAATCCCGGCTGTTGTATCACTGATTTACGGTGAAAAAACAGGAATTTCCTTTTTGGCTGTAGCTGCGGTTCTGGGCGTGATTTATCTGGTTTTAGGAAGAAGAAAGCCAAAGAACAACCGGATATATGGCAAAGAAGGATTTGCAGTTGTAGGGCTTGCCTGGGTTCTCTGGTCTCTTTTCGGCGCGCTGCCCTTTGTTATTTCAGGGGCTGTTCCGAATTATGTGGACGCATTTTTTGAGACGGTATCCGGCTTTACGACGACCGGATCCACCATTCTCCAGGAAATCGAATCCCTGCCCAGGGGGATTAACTTCTGGCGGTGCTTTACCCACTGGATCGGCGGTATGGGTGTGCTGGTGTTTGTTATGATGGTTACTTCTCTGGACGATGAGAGCGCCATGCCTCTTATGCGCGCGGAAGTTCCAGGACCCGAGGCGGACAAGCTTGTGCCGAAGGCAAGAAGTACAGCCAGGATTCTTTACCAGATGTATTTTGCCCTGACTGCGGTGGAAGTGGTTCTTCTGATGTTTGGCGGCATGAATCTGTATGACGCACTCGTACATTCTTTCAGCACGGCGGGTACGGGAGGTTTTTCCAACAGAAACTCCAGTGTTGCCTTTTACGACAGCGCATATATAGATGGAGTGATTACTGTATTTATGATTCTGTTCGGAATCAACTTCAATCTTTATTTCCTTCTGCTCCTTAAGAACTGGAAGAGCGCGCTGAAAAATGAAGAGCTGAGGGCTTACCTGGGTATTATCGCGGCAGCAATTGCGATAATTACCGTCAATATTCTGAACATATATGAAAATGTATTTCACGCTTTCCGTTATGCAGCTTTTCAGGTGGCTTCGGTTATTACGACAACCGGATTTTATACGGCGGATTATGAGCTGTGGCCGGAATTGTCAAAAGTAGTCCTCCTGACGGTCATGTTTATCGGCGCCTGCGCAGGTTCTACCGGCGGGGGAATTAAAGTCTGCCGTTTTGTGATTCTGTGTAAATCCATCCGACAGGAAATCAGAAAAATCCTTCATCCGAATGTGGTTACTATGGTGAAGATTAACGGAAAAAAGGTAAACAATGACACGATGAAGGGAATCAATACATTTTTTGCCGCATACATTTTTATACTGGTTATATCCGTTTTGATTGTATCCATTGATAATTTCGATTTCGCTACATCATTCAGCGGTGTTCTGACAACAATAAACAATGTAGGTCCAGGTATCTCCAAAGTGGGGCCGGTAGAAAACTTCCATATGTTCTCCCCGTTGTCCAAGCTGGTGTTCTGCTTTGACATGCTGGTGGGAAGACTGGAAATATTCCCTTATCTTCTGCTTTTGTCCCCGGATCTCTGGAGAAGAAGATTCTGACAGCAGTAAAATGAAAGGAAAAGGTTTATGAAAAAAGTAAAGAGCAGACTGCTGGCCGCAGTTGTAATTCTCTGCGCGCTGGGCATTTATTATTATACGGCGCTTCCGGCGCTGAATATTCATTCCATGGATTTCTGGTTTTTTCTGATAGTAGTTGTTGTGCTCGCTGCAGTTTTTTTTGCGGTTTCTTATGTAAAAAAAGAAGAGCTGAAGTATTATGACCTGAAAGAACTGAAGAACTCCGGAGTTCTGAAAGGAATTCTGGCAGTTCTGCTGCTCCTTGTTCTGATTTTTCTTGTGGGACTGTTTTTATCATCTCCGGTGATAAATGCGAAAAAATATCAGCAGCTTATGAAAGTGGAGACAGGGGAGTTTACAACAGACATTGAAGAATTATCCTTTGATCAGATTCCGCTCCTTGACCGGGATTCCGCCACACTTCTCGGAAACCGGAAGATGGGAAGCATGGTTGATATGGTATCTCAGTTTGAAGTGGATGAACTGTATTCTCAGATTAATTATCAGGATCGTCCCGTCCGGGTGTCGCCTCTGAAATATGCCGATATCATTAAATGGTTCAACAATAACGGAGAGGGGATTCCTGCCTACATTAAAATTGATATGGCAACCCAGAATACGGAGCTTGTAAAACTGGACGAGGGAATGAAATATACGACCAGCGATCATTTTAACAGAAACATTTACAGACATCTCCGGTTTAAATATCCGACGTATATTTTCAATGATTTGAGTTTTGAGATTGACGAAGAGGGAACGCCCTACTGGATCTGTCCTGTGAAAAAATTCAATATCGGTCTGTTCGGCGGGGAGACAATCGGACGGGTGGTTCTCTGCAATGCCATTACCGGAGAGACGCAGGATTATGCGATAGAAGACGCGCCTCAGTGGATCGACAGAGCCTATTCGGCAGATCTGCTTGTGGAGCTGTATGATTATTATGGAACGCTCAAGCATGGTTTTATTAACAGTGTGTTTGGTCAGAAGGACTGTCTGAAAACGACAGACGGCTACAATTACCTAGCTATTGATGATGATGTGTGGGTGTATACCGGAGTCACGTCTATTACCGGGGATCAGTCCAATGTAGGTTTCGTTCTTATGAACCAGCGGACCATGGAGACAAGGTTCTATGAAGTGGAAGGGGCTACAGAAGATTCAGCCATGTCTTCGGCGGAAGGCCAGGTACAGAATCTGAAATATAAGGCTACATTTCCTCTGCTACTGAATATTTCAGGGGAGCCTACGTATTTTATCGCTCTGAAGGATGATGCGGGGCTGGTGAAAATGTACGCCATGGTAAATGTACAGAAATATCAGATTGTGGCAGTGGGAGACACAGTAAGTGAGTGCGAGGAAGCATATACTGATCTGATGTATGAAAACGGCATTAGCAGTGCAGTGGAAGATACCCGTGATATTCTGACAGTCAAAGCGCCGATTGCAAAGATCGCTCAGGGCGTTGTGGACGGAAATTCACATTTTTATGTTATGGTGGAAGGTTCCGGGGAGATTTTTGACATTCCGGTAACGGATTTTATAGATATTATCCGGTATGATGTGGGAGATGAAGTGACAATAGAGTACAGAAAAGGAGAGCAGACCAATACTGTATTGTCCTTAAACGGAGTGGAAAGACAAAAAGAGAGTGGTACAGATCAGTCCGGAGACGGCGGCGAGGTATAGTCCGGCACATACGGAAATCGAAAAAGGGGAGACGTCCGTTATCTGCAGTAAAACAGATAACGGACGCCTCCCCTTTATTCTTTAAATTCAGCTGATTACATTGAAATCAGAGGAATCTATATTCTGAATATCTTTCTTGTCAGCTCCGATGCTGAGATAGAAATCTATATTGTTTTCAGAGGAAATCTTGTTTAATTTCTGAAGGAAAACAGGAAGGCTTTCCAGTGTAATGTTAGCCTGTTTCAGAACGCTGTCGATAAAAATGGTCTCGATATCGTGATTGCCGGCTACCATGCCGTACAGGAATCCTACGAACTCTTCAAGGGTGAGAATATCAGGATAATCTGCCATACGGATTGCGCGGATATTAAAATCTACCGTGTATGTATCCTTGTGGCTTTTTTTGATGAATACTACGTTTCCATTGGAAGTTTTCACCTTTTCGTTTGCAAGATCAATCATTTGCTGTGTTTTTCCGCTGCCTCTCGGGCCTGTTATTAAATTTACCATGGCGAATCTCTCCTTTATGTATGTATTGTTTGAGACTTTTCACCTCTCAAATATCTAAAATCATTATACACTAAAGCCTACGGTGGAACAACTAAAAAAAGGATAAAAAAGAAAAATGTTGGCGAAAATAATACAGGACAGCTGATATAAAATTTCTGCCGGAAAATTCTCTGAAGTTTATAATTCTGAAGTAACGAACTTATTAAATGAGAAAAGTTTTCAAAATATGCATTGAAATAACAGAGCAAATATGATAGTATTTACTCAATTGAAAATCATTCTCAAAATATAGGAGGAGATTATGCCGAAAGAAGTATTGTCATATTATCTGAAAAACAGAAATCAGAGGGTTCGTCTTGGATTTCAGATTGCATTGCAGTGCGCGCCCTTTTTGAAAGGTCTGAAAGTGTCCTGCGTTATTACAATGGATGAAGAATTGTGCGGTACCCTTCCGGAACTCTTCGGTGGTATGAATATTTCCTGGCATATGCTTTCCGTATCAGACGGAAAGTGTCTGGTTCTGTTCTACAGGCCCGGTCAGATGGAGCGGTATCTCTCCGGAGCAGAAGTTCATTCACTTCTCAGAGAGTACGGATACGGGGGTATGGAGCTGAACGAAATGTTTGTCCGTCTGTCAGAGAGAGTACGGGACTGTTCCGGAAAAAGAATGGGCTTCCCCCATGAGATCGGGGCATTTCTCGGATACCCGGTTGAGGATGTCAGAGGATTTATTGAAAATGAAGGAAGAAAATATCTGATGATCGGATACTGGAAAGTGTACAGCGATCTTGCCTGGGCGAGAATGACTTTCAAGGAGTACGACCGTGCAAAAAACTGTGCGGTAAATGAATTTTTAACAGGGAAGAGCATCCGGGAGATTGCTCTCTGATCAGAAACGGAGGAAGAAATAATGAGCGTATCAGTTGTATACTGGAGTGGAACAGGAAATACCCAGGCTATGGCAGAGGCAGTAGCGGAAGGAATCCGCGCGGCAGGGCACGAAGCGGCTTTGATGGAAGTGTCTGCCGCAGATCCGGCGTTACTGGCATCCGGGAACGTATTTGCACTGGGCTGCCCGTCTATGGGGGCAGAACAGTTAGAAGAGACAGAGATGGAACCTTTTATAGAGGCGCTGGAACCTCTTGTGTCCGGAAAAACAATTCTTCTGTTCGGCTCCTATGGCTGGGGAGACGGAGAATGGATGCGGGACTGGACAGAACGTATGAAAAATGCGGGCGCAGTGCTTGTACGCGAGGAAGGCATCATTGCAAATGAGTCCCCCGACAATGACGTGCTGGAAGAATGCCGCAGCGCGGGCCGGGAGCTTGCGGCAAAAGTGTGATGTTAAAATCCGGCATACAGTTCTGTGCCGGAAAATATTGACAACAGCTTCCTCTGATGCATATGATAAAACAGTGATGAGAATTGCCTGAAATCTGGAGGAAGAAAAATGAATCAGAATACGTTATTAGGAATATTAATACCATTTGCCGGGACCACTCTGGGCTCGGCTATGGTATTTTTTATGAAAAAGGAAATGAATCTGCGGCTGCAGAAATTCCTGCTGGGCTTTGCGGCAGGTGTGATGATGGCGGCTTCTGTATGGTCGCTGTTGATCCCGTCCATTGATATGGCATCGGAGCGGGAAGCGGCAGCATGGATTCCGGCGGCTTCCGGATTCCTGCTTGGGATGGGGTTTCTGCTGCTCCTGGACACACTGACGCCCCATCTTCATTTTACCGAGGAAAAGCCGGAGGGCATGCCGGCCCATTTAAAAAAAACCACCATGCTTGTCCTTGCGGTTACCCTGCACAATATACCGGAAGGCATGGCGGTAGGAGTGACTTTTGCAGGAGTTTTATCAGAAAACACTATGATGACGCTCGCCGGTGCTTTTGCGCTTTCCATTGGAATTGCCGTGCAGAATTTCCCTGAAGGGGCCATTATATCCATGCCGCTGAAAAGTCAGGGCCTCTCGAAAGTCAGGGCGTTTGCATACGGAAGTCTGTCGGGAATTGTGGAGCCTGCGGCGGCGCTGATTACGATTCTTCTTACCGGGCTGGTCCTTCCTCTTCTGCCCTATCTGCTGTCCTTCGCTGCCGGGGCCATGATCTATGTGGTGGTGGAAGAGCTGATTCCGGAGGCGCAGACAGGGGAACATTCCAATATAAGTACAATCGGAGTCGCTGCAGGATTTGCATTGATGATGATTTTAGATGTGGCACTTGGTTAATCCGGGTGCCTTTTGTTTCAGCTATTTCTTGTTGCCTTTCTGCGAAAAAAGTGATATCCTATACTACGCTGTGTAAAAACACAGGAAAAATTACTCAGGAGAGTCTCTTTGTAGAAAAGAGCGCCGAAGGTGTAAGCGGCTGACTGTTCATATCTTACGGTCGGGCCGCGAGTCTCTCAGGCAAAAGGATGGAGGTATAAAGGAATGTTTGAGCAAATCAACAAAATTATCACAGTGATTGATGAGGCGGTGTGGGGGCTGCCGCTGATCTGTCTCATTATGGCAACGGGAATTTTTCTCACAGTTCGCCTGGGCCTTTTACAGATAAGGCATCTTGGCAAAGCATTCAAATTCATGGTGAAAAATGAAGAAGACGGCGAAGGTGAAGTTACCAGTTTTGGAGCGCTGTGCACCGCTCTTTCCGCTACTATCGGAACGGGAAATATCACCGGTGTTGCAACGGCGATTGCCGCCGGAGGGCCGGGCGCGCTGTTCTGGATGGTTGTGGCCGCGTTTTTCGGTATGGCCACAAAGTATGCGGAAGGCCTGCTGGCAATCAAATACCGTACTATTGATAAAGAAGGACACGTGCTTGGCGGTCCGTTTTATTACATAGAGAACGGCATGGGAAAGAACTGGAAATGGCTGGCGAAGATTTTTGCCTTTTTCGGAGCATGTGTGGGACTGTTTGGAATCGGTACATTTACTCAGGTAAACAGTATTGCTTCCGCGGTCAAAGATTTTTTTGATCCGGAAACGTCTCATGTGCTGTTTACAGCTTTTGGCAGAGATTATTCTGTGGCAACCGTAGTAACCGGTCTGTTTCTGACACTCTGTGTAGGACTGGTTGTAATCGGCGGTATTAAACGTATTGCAAAAGTGTCCGAGGTAGTGGTGCCGTTTATGGCGATTCTGTATGTAGCACTGGGTGTGATTATCATTGTTACCAATCTTCCGGCTGTTCCGGGCGCGCTGGTTTCCATTGTGAAATCTGCATTTACAGGAAGCGCTCTGGCAGGAGGTGTAATGGGATCTATGGTAGTGGCCATGCAGAAAGGTGTTGCCAGGGGAATCTTTTCCAATGAATCCGGACTGGGAAGCGCTCCCATCGCGGCAGCTGCGGCAATGACCAAAGAACCTGCCCGCCAGGGACTTGTATCTATGACAGGAACATTTATTGACACGATCGTAATCTGCACAATGACCGGGCTTTCCATTGTGATTGCAGGCACATGGCTGAATCCGGATCTGGAAGGCGTTGAGATTACTATGGCTGCATTCCAGCAGGCGCTGCCGTTCCCGGCATTTGTAGCTTCATTCTCGCTGATGCTCTGTCTGGTATTTTTCGCATTTACTACGATTCTGGGCTGGAACTACTATGGCGAGCGCTGTGTGGAATATCTGTTTAACCGGAAGAAGGCTGTTGTAAAGGGATACCGCTGGCTTTATATTCTGGCCGTATTTATCGGGCCTTACATGACAGTTGCGGTTGTGTGGAATATTGCAGATATTTTTAACGCGCTGATGGCGTTCCCGAACCTGATCGCTCTTCTGGCACTGAGTGGTGTAGTGGTACGGGAATCCAGAGATTACTTTACAAGGCTGAAGCAGTCGAAATAAATAGAATTAAGAACAATTGAATACAGAAAAAAATAAATGAACCGGAAGAAGGGGAAGTTTTGACTGAATTGCCTGAAAAATTTCTCCTTCTTTTTCTTTTGCGTAAAAATCGAAATGAAAAAGTATCTTTTCGTGATAATGTACGGAATAAAATATTCTCGTTCTGAAAATACATGATCATGTGTTTTGGGGATTGCAATATACTATATTTTGTATTAGAATAGATTCCAGACGGCTATGGCGAACAGCGGACAATATTTATGCCGCAGCAGATTACGGAGAAGGAGAAGAACGGAGAATGAAAATTATAAAGCGAAACGGCTCTGAAGAGATATTTGACATCAAAAAGATTGTGATTGCGATTACAAAAGCAGACACCTCTACAGAGAGCAGAAGCCTGACCGATTCTCAGATTGAGGACATTGCAGAATATGTAGAGTTTAAATGTAATAAACTGAACCGTGCTGTATCTGTGGAAGAGATACAGGATATGGTGGAAAATCAGATTATGGCGACGGGGGCTTTTGATCTTGCAAGAAGATATGTAAGATACCGTTATAAAAGATCCCTGGTGCGCCGGGCAAATACTACGGACAACAGAATCCTCTCTCTGATTGAGTGCAATAACGAGGACGTAAAGCAGGAAAATTCCAATAAAAACCCTGCGGTGAACAGTGTGCAGAGAGACTACATGGCAGGAGAGGTCAGCCGCGATCTGACACAGAGAATGCTGCTCCCGGAAGATATTGTAGAGGCGGATAAAGAGGGAATTATTCATTTCCATGATTCGGATTATTATGCCCAGCATATGCACAACTGTGATCTCGTAAATCTGGAAGATATGCTTCAGAACGGCACGGTAATCAGCGGAACCATGATTGAGAAGCCGCACAGTTTTTCAACAGCCTGCAATATTGCTACTCAGATTATTGCTCAGGTTGCCAGCAATCAGTACGGCGGACAGAGCATTTCCCTGACACATCTGGCTCCTTTTGTTCAGGTGTCAAGAGACAAGATCCGGGCTGAAGTTAAGGATGAGATGAAACTGGCAGGAATTGAATATCCGGAACATGTTCTTAACGAAATCGTAGAAAAAAGACTGAGAAAAGAGATTACAAAAGGTGTCCAGACAATCGAATACCAGGTTATTACCCTGATGACAACAAACGGACAGGCGCCTTTCCTTACCGTATTTATGTATCTCAACGAGGCAAAGAGCGAGGCGGAGAAGAAAGATCTTGCCATGATTATTGAGGAAACCCTCAAACAGCGCTATCAGGGCGTGAAAAATGAAGCGGGTGTGTGGGTAACCCCGGCTTTCCCAAAACTGATTTATGTGCTTGAGGAAGATAATATTGAAGAGGGAAGCCCCTACTATTATCTGACAGAGCTGGCGGCCAAATGTACGGCAAAACGTCTTGTGCCGGATTATATTTCCGAAAAGAAGATGAAGGAGCTTAAAGAAGGCAACTGCTTCCCGGTAATGGGCTGCAGAAGCGCGCTCAGCCCCTGGAAAAATGAGAAGGGCGAGTATCAGTTTTATGGGCGCTTCAACCAGGGCGTTGTTACCATCAATCTTGTGGACGTAGCGCTTTCTTCCGGCGGAGACGAGGAGAAGTTCTGGAAGATCTTTGACGAAAGGCTGAATCTGTGCTACCGTGCACTGATGTGCAGGCATGAGAGACTCAAGGGAACCCTTTCCGACGCGGCTCCGATTCTCTGGCAGTACGGCGCACTGGCACGGCTGAAAAAAGGAGAGACAATAGACAAACTTCTTTATGGAGGATATTCTACGATTTCTCTGGGGTATGCAGGACTGTATGAGTGCGTGAAATACATGACCGGAAAATCCCATACGGATCCGGAGGCAACACCATTTGCGCTGTCTGTAATGCAGCATATGAATGATGCCTGTGACCAGTGGAAGAAGGAGACAAACATTGGTTTCAGCATTTACGGCTCTCCGATTGAGAGCACAACTTACAAATTCGCGAAATGTCTGCAGAAACGCTTCGGCATTATACCGGGAATTACAGATAAAAGCTATATTACCAACAGCTATCATGTATTTGTAGGGGAAGAGATTGATGCCTTTTCCAAACTGAAATTCGAGTCGCAGTTCCAGGCACTTTCCACAGGCGGAGCGATCAGTTATGTGGAAGTTCCGGACATGCAAGACAATATTCCGGCAGTTCTTCAGGTGATCCGCTTTATTTATGACAATATCATGTACGCGGAACTGAATACAAAGAGCGACTACTGCCAGAACTGCGGTTATGAAGGTGAGATTCAGATCGTAACTACCGAGGACGGCAAACTGGAATGGGAATGCCCCCACTGCGGCAACCGGGATCAGAATACGCTGAACGTAGCAAGACGTACCTGCGGTTATATCGGCACACAGTTCTGGAACCAGGGAAGAACCCAGGAGATTAAAGAAAGAGTGCTTCATTTATAAATCGGGCTTCATTTGTGAGAACGCTGTACGTCCGGTATAGCTGACAGCAGAATTACAGGAACAGCCGCTCCGGACCCTGACGGGCAGGGCGGCTGTTTTTCTGAATTTTTTCGGGCTGATGCAGAAAAACATATCAATGAAGTGCCAGGAGAATAAAAGTATGCATTATGGTGAAATAAAAAAATACGATATAGCCAACGGGGAAGGCGTCAGGGTTTCGCTTTTTGTTTCCGGCTGTACCCATCACTGCCCGGGATGCTTCAATCAGGATACCTGGGATTTTCGATACGGCAGGGAATATACAGAAAAAACGCAGCAGGAGATTCTGGATGCTCTTGCTCCCGGATATATAAACGGTCTGAGCCTTCTGGGCGGAGAGCCCTTCGAACCCCAAAATCAGAAAGTGCTGGTGGGACTGCTGCGGGAAATGAAGGAAAAGTATCCCCGGAAAGATGTCTGGTGTTACAGCGGTTATCTGTTTGATAAAGAACTGCAGGCGGAGAGCCGCGCAAGGTGTGAGTACACGGATGAAATGCTGTCTATGATCGATGTGCTGGTAGACGGACGCTTCGTAGAATCGCTGAAAGATATCCGGCTTGCCTTCCGGGGGTCTTCCAACCAGAGAGTAATTGATGTGAAGAAGAGCCGGAAGAGTGGAGAAATTATTCTGTGGGAGTCGAAAGTCAGAAGAGGTATATTATGAAAGAAACGAAAGGGTTGCGGCAGATTCTGCGGAAAATTTACCAGCTGCTTGATTTCAGACAGAAGAGAAACTTTGTTTTTATCATTATTATTATGATTGTGTCGGCAGGACTGACTCAGCTGACACCGAAGGCTGTGGGACAGCTGACAGACGAAATCCTGGTAGGAGATCAGGTTGATTTCTTTCAGGTAATCCCGTTTTTGATATTTATTCTTATCGTAAACGTGGCTAACGAGCTGATTAAAATTCTGCGGAGAGTGATGGTAGAAGACACTGCCACCCGGACGGAGAAAAAGGCCAGAGGAATTGTAATTCAGTCTCTTCTGAAAGCACCTCTGAGTTATTTCAAGAAAAATATGACGGGAAACATCCATGGCAGACTGAACCGCTGCCTGGAGGGAACAGTAAAGCTGGAAAAGCTTCTGTTTATGGATTTCGCACCGGCAATTTTTAACAGCATTGCCGCTATTGTAGTTATATTTACCACTCTTCCTGCGATCCTTGCCCTGCCTATGCTCCTTGTTATTCCTATCGGAACTGCAATCGTGTTCCGTCAGATTTCCACTCAGCGGGGAATCCGGGTAGAACTTCTTGAGACAAAATCTGCAATGGACGGCACTGTTGTAGAGCTGCTGAACGGAATTGAAGTGATCCGTATCACAGACAGTGTGGGGAGAGAGGCAAAGCGGTTTGACGGCAGATCAGAATTTCTGAGACAGAAGGAGATGAAACATCATCTTCAGATGGCAAAATATGACAGCCTGAAGTTCATAAATGAAGCGGTGTTTACAGTTCTGATGATTGGGATCTCCACCTGGCTTGCCACAAGGGGGATTATTACGGTGGGAAGTGTGCTGACTGCGTATCTTTGTTTTGCCCAGCTGATCAAGCCGCTGGAAGAACTGCACAGGATTCTGGACGAATTGTCGGAGTGCATGGTGCTGGCGGAAGATTTCTTCCGTATGGTAGAGCTT
Organism: Candidatus Mediterraneibacter merdigallinarum; assembly: GCA_019117305.1. Classification (GTDB taxonomy): domain Bacteria; phylum Bacillota; class Clostridia; order Lachnospirales; family Lachnospiraceae; genus Mediterraneibacter; species Mediterraneibacter merdigallinarum. Next base: position 24,871 of record DWZZ01000179.1, read on the forward strand.
CCTGCTGATTTTTCCTATCTGCCGGTTGCTGCTGAAAAGAACTGTGCAGAGAAGGAGGAAAAGAAAGAGAATGTGGTAATCAATATCCGGAATCTGCGGTTCAGCTATGAGGATGATAAGACAGTTCTGGACGGAATTAATCTGAATATCAGACGGGGAATGTTTCTTGGAATTGCAGGTCCCAGTGGCTGCGGAAAATCATCTCTGATTAAGGCTATCTGTAAACTGGAACCGTCAGAGGGCAGTATCCGTATTAACGGAAAAGAGACGGCTTTACTGTCAAGACATGATATTGCAGGAATGATAGCTCTTGTTCCCCAGAATCCATTTCTGATTGCGGGAACAATTTATGAGAATATCTGTTATGGAACGGACAAGGAAGTGTCGCAGGCAGAGGTGGAAGAAGCGGCAAGAAAGGCCTGTATTTACGATTTTATAAACAGTCTGCCCGAGAAGTTTAACACACAGATTGCAGAAGGCGGAGGCAATCTGTCGGGAGGACAGAAGCAGAGAATTGCCATTGCCCGTATCTTTCTGCGCAGACCTGAGATCGTAATCCTGGATGAAGCCACGTCTGCTCTGGACAATACTTCCGAGCGGTATATCCAGCGGGAAATCGAGCGGATGAAAGAACAGGACGGCGTGACGGTCCTTTCAATTGCCCACAGGCTGACCACTCTTGAAAACTGTGACGAGATTCTGGTATTTGATCAGGGGCACATATGCCAGAGAGGAAAATATGAGGATCTGATCAGACAGAAAGGACTTTTCAGAGATATGTATCATGGAATGGCTGCGGCCGGTGCGAACGTCTCTGGCGCCCGGTAAGCCCGAACTGAGATACCGGCGGGACAGACACAAAAGCAAGAGCGGGCAGTTACGGTTTATTCGGAAAGACGGAAATAATCAAAAATATCCTTGACTTATTTTGTGGTTCTTCCTACAATAAACAGGTATATTGCAAAAACAAAGAAGGGGAGAGCCTTTTGAACCTCAGAATCAGCAGGTGCTCGTACAGCTCTTAAGAAAAGTGAGAGAACAGTATCCAGAGAAAAACATCTGGTGTTATACCGGCTATCTCTATGACAAAGAACTGCTCAGCGAAAGCCGAGCAAGATGTGAGTATACGGACGAAATGCTGTCCATGATAGATGTGCTTGTGGACGAGAGATTTGTGGAAGTACTGAAGGATATCAGGCTGGTGTTCCGCGGATCGGCCAATCAGCGGATCATTGATGTGAAGAAAAGTATGGAGAGTGGTGAAATTGTGCCGTGGGAAGCAAAAGTGAAACGCGGAATGTAAATTCTGCCTTTATTATATAGATAAACACAGTTCCCGACTGTTGGGAACTGTGTTTATCTGTATATGAAAGAAAGGATTTACAATGGTATTTCTATTTTCTGGATCGCAATGTCTTCCAGATATTCCTGAAGCTGTGGCGCAAAATTCTTATCAAGCAGTTTATCCTGTATTTCCAACCAGGATGCCTCATCCGGAGTCTCTACATAATAGACGGTGATCATTGACAGATCATATCCGTCTGGGGGAAACAGCCCTATATTATCCTCGATCCGTTTGCCTGAGCCATCCAGCATTACAGACTGTATACTGTCAAATCGTTCATATCCGGGCTGGACTTTGCTTTCGTCGTATCCCATTTCTACGTCAACTTCATAGGGAGTTATGGTAACGCTTACAATACCATCGCCGTTGGGGGCATATTGGTTCACCTCAACTGTCTTCGTACCGATTTCCTGCCGGGTGATCTGGCTGGAGAAAGTCCATTTTCCGGGAATTGCCAGCGGACTATCTGATTTCCCGGTCCAGTCCGGACTGTAGATATTGGTTATCTTAAGATCCCATATAAAAGAATCAGGGATTTCGTACAGCGCATAAGGATACAAATTAAAGTCAATGCGGATCACTCCGGCAAAAGTATATTCGTCCTGAAAAGCCCCCCTGGCTTCTAGATACATATTTCCGTCAGGATTCATCGGAATATCTGCAAAATCAGTATTCTGTTCGGTAACCAGCATGATATAAGAACTTCCGTTTTTATCTTCATCCGCTACACTTTGGCGAAAGAGCTCAGGGAAGGGATCTTCAGAATCTATCAGAATGGAAATATTCAAAGATTCACTGCTGCAGACGAATTCCGAGAGAGTGATGGTAATCCCTTCAGACTGGCTTACGTTTTCTCCGGGAACGGGAACACTAACAGATGAATAATCGCCCGGATAATACTGTTCGTTCTCCACCAGACCGAAGATTTCCCCCAGTTTTGTAAATTGTTCGGCAATCACAGGATTAGAAGCACAGATACCAGTCAGTACGGCGAGCGCGGCAGCCGCGGCAACCGTGCCGCCTGCAATACGGCGAAAACGATCTTTTCTACGAATCTTTTTTACTTTTTGCAGGCTTTCTTCCACAACATGATTCAGTTTTTCGTCTGGAACATATATGTTATTAAAATCAATCCGCATAAAAATAGTCCTCCTTTAATATATTTTTAAGTTCATTACGCGCACGGCTTAAGTATGCTTTGACAGTTCCTTCAGGTGCGTTCATGATATATGAGATCTCGTGTACGGACAGTTCGCTGAAATATTTCAGGATGATGGCTGTGCGATATTTTTCCGGAAGAAGTTCAATCGCTGATTCCAGATCCAGTCTTTCTTCAAGTGATACGGCATGATATCGGTCAGAAAGATGTTTCTCGTCAATCTCATCATAGTAGACAATTTTTTTTAGTTCATTTTTGGCTGTGTTAATCAGAATGCTCGTGATCCATGTTCTGAATAACTGTGGCTTTTTCAGATGGCGGATATTCTGATATCCTTTTAATATCGTGACGCCGACCAGATCCAGAGCATCCTGCTCATTTTTCATATACAGAAAAGCCATTTTGTACAAATATTCCTGATGCCGGGTGATCAGCCAGGCATAGGCGTCGGGATTTCCATGCATTGCTTTTCTGGCAAAATGCAGTTCCTCATCTTGTCTCATAAACAGTTCCTCCTTATGTTCAGATGAAAAGGGAGCTCCTTTTATCTTACACTGGTTAGACTCTCCCAGGCTGGAAAAGGTTGCACAAAACACACAGAAATGCAAAAAAATTTCCTTGACTTATTTTAAGCTTCTTCATATAATAATTGAGTATATTGCAAAGACAAAGAAGAGAAGTAGTAGGAGAGTATCGTTTCCAGAGAGTTGCCGGGAGGTGTGAGGCAGCAGCGTAAACTCTGAACTCATCTTGGAGTTCTTTCGGTGAACTTGTAAGAACCTCATCGAGTGACAC
>DWZZ01000180.1 GCA_019117305.1 Candidatus Mediterraneibacter merdigallinarum
TTCTTCTCTGCCGCCGTAATAATATCCGGGAACTGGGCCACGTCGTGTTTCGCCAGGCGGTACGTGGTAGACTCCGCCGGTGTGGCTTCCAGGTTATAGAGATCTCCGTACATTTCCTGATAATCCGACAGGCGTTCACGCATGTGGTTCAGCACATCTTTGGTAAACTGCTGAGTCTCCGGCGAAGTCAGATCTTTCCGGATCCATTTCGCGTTCAGGCCGGCCTCATTCATACCGATCAGTCCGATTGTTGAGAAATGATTGTCAAATGTACCCAGATACCGCTTTGTATACGGGTAAAGTCCCTCGTTGAGGAGCTTTGTTATTACTGTACGTTTAATGTGGAGAGAACGTGCTGAAATATCCATCAGCCTGTCAAGTCTCCTGTAAAAGTCTTCCTCATTTTCCGCCAGATATGCGATTCTGGGCATATTTATTGTGACGACCCCTACAGACCCGGTGCTCTCTCCGCTTCCAAAAAATCCGCCGGATTTTTTGCGCAGCTCTCTCAGATCCAGACGCAGTCGGCAGCACATGCTCCGCACGTCGCTCGGCTCCATATCGCTGTTAATGTAATTTGAAAAATACGGTGTGCCATACTTTGCGGTCATTTCAAACAAGAGCCGGTTGTTCAGCGTATCGGACCAGTCAAAATCTTTTGTGATCGAATACGTAGGAATAGGATACTGGAATCCTCTTCCTTCTGCATCGCCCTCAATCATTGTTTCAATAAACGCCCGGTTGATCATATCCATCTCTTTCTTGCAGTCGCCGTAAGTAAAGCCCATCTCTTTTCCGCCCACAATTGCAGGAAGGTTTTTCAGATCATTGGGCACGGTCCAGTCCAAAGTAATATTGGAAAACGGCGCCTGAGTTCCCCATCTGGACGGGATATTTACGCCATAGATAAATGATTCGATACATTTTTTCACCTCGGGATAAGTCAGATGGTCTGTCTTTACAAAAGGCGCAAGGTATGTGTCAAAGGATGAAAACGCCTGTGCACCCGCCCACTCGTTCTGCATAATCCCCAGGAAATTGACCATCTGGTTGCAGAGCACGCTTAAATGCTTCGCCGGTGCTGATGTAATTCTTCCAGGGATTCCGCCCAGCCCTTCCTGAATCAGCTGCTTTAAAGACCAGCCTGCGCAGTATCCGGTAAGCATGGACAGGTCATGAATGTGGATATCCGCATTTTTGTGAGCTTTCCCGACCTCCTCATCATAGATCTCGGACAGCCAGTAATTTGCCGTAATGGCGCCGGAATTGCTCAGAATAAGACCGCCCACCGAATAAGTTACTGTGGAATTTTCTTTTACGCGCCAGTCCGTTACTTTGACATAACTGTCCACAATTTCCTTATAGTCCAGCAGGGTAGAATTAAGATTGCGGATTTTCTCCCTCTGTTTTCTGTATAAAATATAGCCTTTTGCCACATCGTCATATCCTGCCTGAATCAATACGGACTCAACACTGTCCTGAATATCTTCCACCGAAATCAGTCCGTCACTGATCTTCGGCTCAAAAGCCGCCGTTACCTTCAGCGCCAGCATGTCAATAATATCCTGATTGTAGTTCTTCTCCTGCGCCTCGAAAGCCTTCCGGATTGCTTCACTTATTTTCACAAGGTTAAATTCCGCGACCTTGCCGTCTCTCTTTTTAACCTGATACATATTCACCTTTCTCCTTTCCCTCTTCTGCATCATTATCTATTCCGTTCTCTTCCCCTTTAAAGGGCGTCTGAACTCATTCTATCATTCATGTATATTTTATGTCAACAAAAAACACCAACATCTAGTATGTTTCTTTTTTAACAAAGACTAGATATTGATGTTTTCTGCATTTTCCATATTTTGCCGCATATGCCGGCGCCGGGGGATTTCCGGTCAGTCAACTCCCCGCAGCTGTGCTCCGGGGATATATTTTCTTACAATTGCCAGTGCCTGTTCCAGAATATCTTTCGTATAGGCCCGAAGGCCCGGCTGTATCACATCCCCGGAATCCACAAAACACTGGAGATAATATTTTTCCGCTCCCCTCAGCCAGCGGCCGATTTCTTCAAAATCATCTCTTTTGTGAAACTCCCGCACCACCGTGGTACGAAACTCATAAGGCACGGCTCCTGAGATAAGATACTCAACGCTTTGAATAACATTTTCCGGATTATACTCCTTGATTCCTATAGTCATCCCATACTTCTCCGGTACATTTTTGATATCCATGGCCACATAATCAATCAGTTTCCGGTCCGCAAGATATTTCAGACGGTTCACATTGCTTCCGTTGGTATCCAGTTTGATCAGATATCCCATTTCCTTTACTTTGTCCATGAACGTCTCCAGATCCGGTGACAGAAGCGGCTCCCCTCCGGTAATGCAGATACCGTCAAGAATGCCCTGCCGCCTCTTTAAAAAAGCCAGCACTTTCTCCCGGGAAATATCATTTGCCGGATTAATATGTGTCACAAGAGAAGCATTATGGCAGAAAGGACAGCGGAAATTACAGCCCGCAAGAAAAACCGTGCAGGCCACTCTGCCCGGGTAATCTAAAAGAGTCAGTTTCTGAAGTCCCTGTATATTCATAGTCTCTCTCCTAATGGATCCTGCGTTTTTTGCTGATATCATTGTAATCGTCTGACAACTTGAGCAAAAGGGAACAGACCCCTTTTACTTTAATTGTCTACAAATTTCTGGAAACTTCAGCGCATGCTTTCATTGCCTCTATTACTGCGCTGCGCAGTCCTTTTTCTTCAAGAACCCGGACTGCTTCGATTGTTGTTCCCGCCGGAGAGCATACCATATCTTTCAGCTCGCCCGGATGTTTTCCGGTTTCAAGCACCATTTTCGCGCTTCCGTAAACTGCCTGGGCAGCAAACTGGTAAGCCTGCTGTCTTGGCATGCCTTCTGCCACTGCTGCGTCTGCCATGGCTTCAATAAGCAGAAATACATAAGCCGGAGAGCTTCCGCTTACAGCTACAACCGCATCAATCAGATGCTCCGGCACGACTTCAACTTTTCCGAAAGATCCCAGTAGTTCCAGTGCATATTTTTTTTCGTCTTCTGTAACATAGGCATTCGGGCAGGCCGCTGTCATTCCTTCTCCTACCAGAGCCGGTGTATTCGGCATAGTGCGGACAATTTTAACCGGCTTCTGAAACTGCTCTCCCAGCCATTCCAGAGTCTTTCCCGGCGCAATGGTTATAACCATCTGTTCTTCCCGGATACAGTCTCTGATTTCCGCAATAGTCTGCGCATAGAACTGCGGTTTTACAGAAAGGATAAGCACTTCTGACTTTTCGGCCGCCTCTTTATTGTCCGCGGTCACGTTAATTCCGTATTCCTCCTTCACACGCTCTCTGCTCTGCGGCATAAGATCTGCGCCGATTATCTCCTCCGGGGCAATAAGACCTTTTTTAATAATGCCTCCCATAATCGCTCCTGCCATATTCCCTGTTCCGATAAATCCTAATTTCATTGTCTGTTTCTCCTCTCGTCTATTGAAAATAATGTCTGACTAGTACTTTACGTCAAAGCTGCGTTCCTCTTCCAGCGGGATTTCTTTCGTGTCCATCCATTCAATTGATATAAACCGGGAATGGTTCAGTCCTGTAAGCAGCTTGTTAATCAGCTGCTCTCTTCCCTGAACTTCCATGGTTACCGTTCCATCCCAGTCATTTTTTACCCACCCGGTCAGTTCCAGGGAACGGGCAAGATATTTGGCTGTATACCGGAATCCCACTCCCTGTACACGGCCGTAAAATACGATATGTTTTCGAACTTCTGACATATACGCTTCCTCCGGAAATAAATATACGCTTTATGCTACTGCTGCGGATTTCCTTTATCGTCAGCGGCCACTTCCGTAATGGACTTGACCAGTCCCGCAATCTCCTGAATCTGGGAGGGAACAATAATCTTGGTGGCCCTGCCGTCCGCAGCTTTTTCAAATGCTTCCAGGCTCTTCAGAGTCAGAACGGCGTTATCCGCTCCCGCCTCTTTCAGAAACCGGAGGCCGTCTGCAGTTGCCTGCTGGACTTTCAGAATCGCCTCCGCTTCACCTTCTGCCTCGCGGATCATCTTCTCTTTTTCTGCCTCTGCCTTCAGAATTGCGGCCTGTTTTGCCGCCTCTGCCTCAAGGATTACGGACTCCTTCTGCCCCTCTGCCACAAGAACCGTAGATTTCTTCTCACCCTCCGCCCGGAGAATAGCCTCACGTCTCTCACGCTCTGCTTTCATCTGCTTCTCCATAGCATCCCGTATCGCCGTCGGAGGAACAATATTCTTAAGCTCTACCCGGTTTACTTTGATTCCCCAGGCATCTGTTGCCCGATCCAGTTCCGCGCGCATTTTTGTGTTGATCGTCTCACGGGACGTGAGCGTCTGGTCCAGCTCCAGATCTCCAATAATGTTTCTGAGGGTAGTAGCCGTCAGATTTTCAATAGCAATAATCGGGCTTGCCACACCATAACAGAACATTTTTGGATCCGTAACAGAATAAAAAACAACCGTATCAATCTGCATGGTTACGTTATCTTTTGTAATCACAGGCTGCGGCGGGAAATCCACCACCTGCTCTTTTAAATCAATCCGCCGCGCAACCCGGTCAATAATGGGCAGTTTAAAATGAAGCCCTGTATTCCAGGTAGTAAGGTAAGCGCCCAGACGCTCCACAACAACCGCTTGCGCCTGATGTACAATCTTGATACACGAAATCAGAATCAGTACCACAAGAACTACAAGAACTAAAACCAGAATAACCCCGATGCTGATAAATGAATAATTCATACTGTCTCCTCCTCACATTTTTCTACAATCAGTTTTACCCCTGAAACAGCCACAACTCTGGCAAGTGCGCCCGCTTCAAATATATCACTGTCATTTCGGGAACGGACCGTCCACTCCTGTCCGTCAACCACACTTTTTCCGGTCTGGTCCAGATTGTCTACTTTTTCTGTAATCCGTATAACCTTCCCGATCTCTCTTTCATAATTTGTTCTGACCCGTTTTCTGTTGAGATGCTTCTCTGCCCACGGCCGGGTAAAGATAAGCAGAACAACGGAAACCGCCAGAAAGATGATGATCTGAATGATAAGATTCGCCCCCAGGACATTTGCCGCCAGCGCGGCCAGCGCCCCTGCCGCGAACCAGATCGTAGTCAGACCGACTGTGATGATCTCAATCACCAGCAGCAGGATAAACAGCCCCAGCCAGATAAGATTCAGCATGGCCGGAGAAATGTTCAGAATATCTGCTTCCATATATTATCTCCTTTTCGTAAAATATTGTTTCAGATTCGGTTTTATTCCCCCTCATCCCCGGAATAATCCACATCATAATACCCTTTGGCAGAAGCCGGAATCACAGTCCCGCGCCCAACAGAAATCTCTGTTCCTTCCGGAAGGAAAACCGATTCTGTCAGCGGATTCTCCGGTATCCGGGATCTCCCTTGTTACATACTCATAGGGATCGTAATCAACATCTTCGTCATCATAGGAATCACCAAAATATGTATATGTATCAAAAACCGAGCCGGAATCTGAAGAAATATCCTGTATGACTGTCTGTACGACTTCTATTATCGTAGGCAAAAACGAGAACATTATAATCAGCAGAATAACAATGATTGTAAGGCGTCCGCTTTTTGTTTTTCTATTGTTTGCCGGACGAACCGCACGCCCCGCGCTGTAACTCTGCTGTTTTTGTTTCTGTCGGCTTTCCTCCTGTGACGCACCTCCTGAATAAGCGGTTTCCCGTTTATAAATCGTATTGTCCAGTCCGCAGAGTATACACCGTCCTTCTGACAGCTTCCCTCCACACAGACTGCATCTCCATTTTGCCATAATCACCCCTCCGGGAAAGACTTATAAAAGTATATAAGCAATCCATTTTATTATATCACTTTTTTCATCCCGTATAAAATCAGTATAACAGATAACGTTCAGAATGTTTCTTAAGATTTTCCGTCTGTCATATCTGACACATCTGCCTGATTTCCTGTATTGTATATTTTCTTCCGATATGTTACACTCATTTTTAACAAGACACACGTTCTGACGGCAAAGGGCATCCTGAGTCATAAGGCGCAGATATAGATTAAGATCTGAAGGGATTTTCCCCCTTCTTTTTCCTGTCTTCGCGCCATATGGCGCTTTTTCTTCGTCTGCTTTCCCTTTCCTGCTCTGAATATGTGCCAGTTTATTTTAAGGAGACTGACAATGGATACGAGAATCGCTTTAATAGGAATTATCCTTGAATCCCGGGAATCTGTAGATGCACTGAACCACCTGCTCACTGAATTTGGTGAGTACATCATCGGACGGATGGGAATCCCCTACCGGGAAAAAGGGATTCACATTATCAGTGTGGCGCTGGATGCCCCTAATAATGTGATCAGCTCTCTTTCGGGAAAGCTGGGCATGCTGCCCGGCATCAGCACGAAAACAATTTACGGCAGAAATATCCCGTCTGCAAAGTAAAGGAGAAACAGTCATGGGTACAGATACTGATTTAAAAGTCCTGATCGACCGGCTGGAACAGACCCGGACTCTCTCCCGGGAGGAATGGAGCATACTGATCCGCGGCCGCACGCCGGAACTGGCGGAATATCTGTTCCAGAAGGCAAGAGTCATCCGCATCCGGCATTATGGCCGGGATATTTTTATCCGGGGACTTATTGAATTCACCAATTACTGCCGGAATGACTGCTATTACTGCGGCATCCGCAGAAGCAACGGATGCGCTGCCCGTTACCGGCTGACAGAAAAAGATATTCTGGCCTGCTGCGAAAGCGGCTACCGGCTTGGTTTCCGTACTTTTGTCCTCCAGGGCGGCGAGGACGGGTGGTATACGGACGATCGGATGACCGATATTATTTCTTCCATCCACAGTGCATGGCCGGACTGTGCTATCACACTTTCCATCGGAGAGCGTTCTTTTGAGAGCTACCGGCGTTTTGCCCTGGCCGGAGCGGACCGTTATCTGCTCCGCCACGAAACTTTTGATGAGGCACACTACCGGAAGCTGCATCCCCCTCGTATGAGTGCTGCTCACCGAAAGCAGTGTCTGTGGGATCTGAAAAGACTCGGCTATCAGGTGGGGACCGGATTTATGGTGGGATCCCCTTATCAGACCCCGGAAAATCTGGCCGATGATATGTTGTTCTTAAAGGAACTCAATCCCCAGATGGTAGGAATCGGCCCCTTTATTCCTCACCATGGCACTCCTTTTGCAGGGAAACCGGCAGGAACACTGGAGCTTACTTTGTTTCTGCTGGGATTAATCCGACTTATGCTTCCGCGTGTTCTTCTCCCCTCCACCACTGCTCTGGGCACGATTGCACCGGATGGAAGGGAACAGGGAATTCTGGCCGGCGCAAATGTAGTGATGCCAAACCTTTCTCCACCTCAGGTACGGGAAAAATATCTGCTTTATGACAATAAAATCTGTACCGGCGACGAAGCTGCCGAAAGTCTGAAAAGCCTGAACGCCCGCATGAAGTCAATCGGATACAGGCTGACCATAGCCAGGGGCGATTCGCTGAACATCTGATCCATTGCCACAGAAACATCCGGCAATGTGCAGAAATACCGCCGCACAGAATCCACCCGGTTATCCTAATCCATACAAATTCTGAATCATATAAAATAGAAAACAGGAGGAAATTTACAATGTACGATGTAAACTCGAAATGCGCAGATGATTTTATTAATCATGAAGAAATTCTGGACACGCTGGCCTATGCGGATGAAAATAAGGAAAATATAGAGCTGATTGACGCGCTGATTGAAAAAGCGAAAAAAAGAAAAGGGCTTTCCCACCGGGAGGCATCCGTTCTTCTGGCCTGTCCCATTGAAGAGAAAAACCAGGAAATCTATGCTCTGGCTGAACAGATCAAAAAAGATTTTTACGGGAACCGGATTGTTATGTTCGCTCCCCTTTATCTGTCCAACTACTGCATAAACGGCTGCACCTACTGCCCTTACCACTCCAAGAACAAACATATCCCCCGCAAGCAGCTTTCGCAGGAGGAAATCCGCCGGGAAGTTATCGCCCTTCAGGATATGGGCCACAAACGTCTGGCACTGGAAGCCGGAGAAGATCCGGTGCGCAACACAATGGATTATTACCTGAAATCTATTGAAACCATTTACAGTATCAAACATAAAAACGGCGCCATCCGCCGTGTAAATATTAATATTGCCGCCACCACTGCAGACAATTACAGACTGCTGAAAGAAGCCGGAATCGGCACATATATCCTGTTCCAGGAAACGTATCATAAAGAGAGCTATCTCGAGCTCCACCCCACCGGTCCGAAACACGATTATAATTATCACACAGAAGCTATGGACCGGGCTATGGAAGGCGGAATCGACGATGTAGGCCTTGGCGTACTATTCGGCCTTGACAAGTACCGTTATGAGTTTGCCGGGCTGCTGATGCATGCCGAACATCTGGAAGCAGCCTTTGGCGTAGGTCCTCACACAATCAGTGTACCCCGTCTGAAACATGCAGATGATATTGATCCGGATCAGTTTGATAATGGAATCGATGACGATACATTTGCCAAAATAGTGGCCTGCATCCGCATCGCCGTGCCTTATACCGGCATGATCATTTCCACAAGAGAAAATCAGGCTACAAGGGAACGGGTTCTTCACCTGGGCATTTCCCAGATCAGCGGCGGTTCCCGCACAAGTGTAGGCGGCTATTATGAGCCGGAACCGGAAGACGCCAGATCCGAGCAGTTCGACGTCAGCGACAACCGCACTCTGGATGAAGTTGTAAAATGGCTGATGGAGATGGACTATATCCCCAGCTTCTGTACAGCATGCTACCGGGAAGGTCGTACCGGCGATCGTTTCATGTCCCTGTGCAAGAGCGGGCAGATTCAGAACTGCTGCCACCCGAATGCTCTGATGACACTAAAAGAATACCTGATGGACTATGCTTCCCCCGAAACAAAAGCCATCGGCGACCGACTCATTGAAAAGGAAGTTCTCAATGTTCCAAATGAAAAGGTAAGAAATGTTGTACTCGAAAATCTCCGTCTGATTGAGCAGGACAACAGAAGAGATTTCCGATTCTGATTAAAAACAGCCGTAACAGCGGATATAAATCTCAGCCGTGAATAATTATCAGATATAAAGAGCCGTAACAGGAGCAGTTCAGCATATCATTCCCTGACCCGCTCCTGTTATGGCTTTTATTTTTTCTTCTGTCAATAAACAAACTGTGACTTTAATAAGTATTCTGAAAAAAAGTATACACAATCCAGATTATATGAGCCGTAAATACAAACGAACTATCTGTGAATTGAAGCAGAACTCCAAGTATTCCTAAAATAATTATCCCGAAAACATACACCGCTGCTTCCATTCTCCCTTCTTTTCCTCCTATGTATATTTCATTTTGACATTTAGTAAATGTCATTTAATTCTGATTTTAGCATATCCTGATTTTATTGACAATCAGTAAATGTCAAAATATGAAATCAAGGAGTTTCTATGTACAAGAACAAATCAATTGAAGGGAAAAATAATATCTGCGGAGAAAAACTGGCTGCACTGAGAAAGCAGGCTCTTCCGAAAATGTCCCAGAGAGCCTTTGCCGATAAACTGCAGCTGCTGGGTATCGATCTGGACAAAAACGCAATACAGAGAATCGAATGCGGAAAAAGATTTGTAACAGATATTGAGCTGAAAGCCTTCGCACAAATACTCGGAATCACAACCGATGAACTGCTGGACGAATCATAATTTAAAATTGCGATGAAAAAATTTCCGCCGGGAAGGGACGAGGGAGTGCCGGAGGACGCACTTTCGTTCGGACACAGCGCAG
>DWZZ01000181.1 GCA_019117305.1 Candidatus Mediterraneibacter merdigallinarum
TTATTCATATATACCTCTTTCCGCTTATGCTTCCTGTTTCACGCATAAATATCTGAGTACGTTGTCCATGATGCGGATACGCTGCTCCACATTACCCGGAACTGTACTGTCAGCCTCGAAGTGGACGAAGTAATAAAATCCTTCTTTCATCTTCTGGATCTCGTAAGCGAATCTTCTCTTGCCCCACTCATCCACGTCTGTCACATTGCCGCCGAAACGTGTGATCAGAGCTTTCACTTTCTCGATTACGTCTGCTCTTGCTTCGTCTTCGAGTTTTGCGCTTACAACAACAGCTAATTCATACTTGTTCATGCTTCTGCACCTCCTTATGGTCTCCGGCTCCCGGCTTCATTCCGGGAACAAGGATATTTGATTACTTATAGGAATAAATCCAAAAGTATGTCACGGTTAACTATCATACCATAAGAAAGTTGGTGTTTCAAGCTTTTTTCGTGATTTGCTTTGTATTTTTTTCCACCAGCCTGCGGGGAACCATGATCTGATGCGAGCACCCCATACATTTCAGGCGGAAATCCGCTCCCACCCGGAGAACTTCCCACTCATGGCTTCCGCAGGGGTGGGGTTTCTTCATTCTGATAACATCTCCCACTGCAAACCTGTCTGCCATTATTCTTCTCCTTTCATCCGGAACCCGGCAATGCATCACCTGCGTTTCACACAGCGATACAATATGCCTGCTAATCAATCTGCGTCAGCACGCCGTGCACAAGAAATCTTTCGTTTTCTGTAACACTGGTACAAGTAGAAAGGCTGACAATCTGGGAATCTGTATTCACCTCTACGCCGAAATCATACAGCGATGACTCAAGACACAGATCAAGATATTCCTGATATTCCTCGTCAGACGCATACTCGATTTTATAATTATCTGACCGCGCATCTACAACGCCTGCCGAGAAGATTGTATATGTACGAACTTCTCCGGAAGGTGTATAGATATAAAAGTACGGATACTTTTTCCCATACTCTTCATCTCTGTAATTCTTAAGCTGGGAAAACATCTGCTCGCCCACTCTCATATTATGTCCGTATATAAATGTATTCCTGTCCGAAAAATCAGAACTGTTCCGGTAATCCACAAAAATAGCCCCCAGCTTATTATCATTTTCCGTAAATGTCTTTGTCAGATAATCCTCGTTATCTGCGCTCTTTACAACCGGATAATTGATAACTGCCGGCTCGTCAAAACGGATCCATCCGATCGTGTCCGGATTTTCTTTCATAAGCACATCAAAGTCTACGCTGAATCCGCCTCCGTCGGCATCTGATGTAACCGCCAGATCGCGGATCTCGTCATACTCTTTGCTTCCGGTATAATAAGGCACAAGCATGATTACAAGCTGATACAGTGAGAAAACAAACACACAGACCGCCGCGATAAGTACCACAGTTGATACTGCGTCAAATGCCGTTCTCTTTTTCTTGCTCTTTTTTCCGCCCGGACGCCTGGACTCCGTCCCCGGAGCGCCTTTGCTTTTATGCCCGCCGTTCTTCTGGGATGTGCTTCTTCGGATCCCGTCATCCGGAACAGACTTTCTCTGAATCCCGTCATCCCGGGTTATTCCTCTCTGTGCCGCATTTCTCCGGATTCCGTCATCCCGGGATGTACTTCTCCGGATTCCATCTTCCTGATACGATGCTCTTGAAGTGCCCTCTCTCTGGATATTATTTTTTTTCAAATCAGAGGAACCTGTCCCCGGACGCCTTCTCCCCTGCCCGGAAACCGGATGTCCTGACTGTGTCCTGCGTATTTCCTGCTCCCCCCGGCCGCGTATCGGCCTGTCTTTACCTTCTCTGTCCATCTTACTTTTCTCCTAACCATCTCTAGTCTGCATTTTTTCAGTTCTTCCTGTGTTACCGGCATCTTTTTTCCGGCCGCCGGTCCGTTCGCCGGCCATAACACTATTAATATCCCAGATTTTCATCTACAAGAATAATCTTGAACCGCTTCGGAATACGACTGAATCTTGTCACCAAAATCTGGCAGCAGATACAGTCCGTACTTTTACAGTCAAAGCAGCTTCCGTTTTTCACACAGGGAGTGTTAATTCCAAAACGCTGCGTATTAATAGGCGCCGCCTCGTTTCTGGCTCTGTGCATGGCATCTTCCTCCGTCTTGACCACTTTGTTCATTCCCACAATCAGCAGGACATTTTTCGGTCCGAAAGCATATGCAGCTACCCGGTTTGCATTTCCGTCAATATTGACAAACACCCCGTCCTCGCTCATGGCATTAACACTGCCCAGATACCAGTCGCTGGTAAACGCCTTAAGAGCAATCTCCTGTTTTTCTTCCGGAGTGGATGCTTTGTCTCTGTCATAAAACACATAATTTCCGGAACGTACCGCCTCAGTAAGTCCGGAATCCCTTACAGAAGCCGAACCGCCCATATTTATCGTGCTGCCTTCCGGAATCAGCTCCAGAGCTTTACGAACCGCCTCTTCCTTTGTCTTTACGTACCAGGCATCCATATTTCTTGATTTCAGTGCTTCTGCCACACGTCTTCCGAGCGCTTCGTTTCTCATTTCTCTTACATTCATTTTCCCATCTTCTTTCTATAAAAACAAATCTGTCAAATCTCCCGGCTGCCGACCGCAGTCTGCTCTGTCAGCGGATAATCCCCTGGCATTAAGATTCTGCGGCAATTTCCCGTCTGATAAAAAAAGCATACCACATTCCGGGCGCTTCGGCAAGAATTCCGGAGCTTACTCCGCTGCCGCCGAGACGTAAAATTCTTCTCCGGTTTCCAGGCAAAAGCAGCCCAGCCGTCCCCCGTATTCCGGAAACGCCGCACCGCAGTCTACATCCAGGAGTCTTCCGTCCGGGCTGCGCCAGATCTCTGCAGGCTCTTTCGAATAGCCCCTGAGAATAAAAGTAGGGACATATCCTACAATAGAAATATAGCCCGGAAGGCTCCGCCTGCTGCCGGTCACCCCGCTTTCCCACAGAAACGTATCCTTTTTCTTCCATATTTCAAAAATGCCTTCTGTAGACGCATGTGCCATAACATAGCACGTATCTTTACTTTTCACCTTTTTATAAAGAGGGAGCTTTTTCATCCACCGTACATACTCCGGAATTTTCTCTCTTGCAGAATCGCTGCTCATCAGGATTTCATATGTATTATAAAAATATCCTTCCGACTTGTCTTCTGTATATTCATACCATTCCGCAAACATATCTTCATGGTTTCCTCGCAGCGCCACGATATTTTTCCGGGATGCTACAAGCTCAATCACCCCGGCAGGATCCGGTCCTCTGTCGATCATGTCGCCCAGAATGTATAACATGTCCGCCGGAGAAAACGCGATCTTCCGGAGCATTTTCTCCAGCAATTCTGCCATGCCATGTATATCCGACATTACATACGTATGGCCCATAACATCACCTGTTTTCTGAGACGCATCCTATTTTTCTTCCCGCGTCTTAATTTAAGTATGCTTTTTAATGGTTTCCTTGAGAATATACTTTTTATCACTGTACCTTTCTGCAATATAACTGTTGGCGCTGCGCTCCAGCTCATCCGCAAGCGGGGCAAGTTCGACATCTCCGCCGTATTTCCGTTTCAGCGCTCTCTCCAGCAGGTAATCGCATACCTGCGGATTTTTCGGAAGCAGCGGCCCGTGCAGATAGGTTGCGATTACATTTTTATAAACCACTCCTTCGTATCCGGATTTTCCCGTATTTCCGTATCCGAAAAATACTTTTCCAAGAGGAGTGTGCTTTCCGATGTATGTGCGTCCTCCGTGATTTTCAAATCCTACCACGGGCATATCAAACAGCGGGCTGTCCAGTATAATATTTTTCACCAGACGCTCCGGCTCCCACTCTGTCGTGATATCCAGAATCGCCAGCCCTTCTATGGTCTTTGTCTGGGTTTTATAATATTTCCCCAGCAGCTGATATCCGCCGCACACTGCCAGCACCACGCCGCCTTTTTCTACATATTGTTTAAAGTCGTCCCGGATATCTTTCAGATAGCCGCACACCAGTTCCTGCTCTCTGTCAGAACCGCCGCCCAGCAGCACAATATCCAGACAGGAAAAATCAATCTTATCTCCGGAGAGGAAGGGAATCACTTCCGCTTCAATTCCTCTCCACTCAAGCCTTTTGCGGAAGCACTGGATATTTCCTCTGTCTCCGTACAGATTCAGCAGATCCGGGTATAAGTGTCCGATTGTCAGTTTCATCTGCTCCCGCCTCCTTCCGTTTCTTTCTCCAGCTCTGTCAGAAGATGATTTGTTCTGTACAGGCCGGAATAATTAACAATCACATAAAGATTTTTTGTGCCGTTTTTTACCAGCTCAAGAATCGTGCTTCTCATATCCGTAGTGGAACTGCAGGGGATATCCTCATATTTCAGACGGAGCCCCATATCATATTTTCTTGTTCCCGCAGTGGTTATGGAAGCCGCATTGCTGTCTCCCAGATACTGGAAATCCACATCCCACAGCCAGGAAATGTCCGTGCCGTCCTGGGACGTATCATTAATCTGAATAATAATATCCTTCGGCTCCGGATCCTTCAGTACCAGAGATACCTTCTGCTGGAAACCAATGGGATTCTTCGCCAGGTGAAGCTGAACTTTCGCGCCTTCAATATAGAAAATGCTTTCCCTGTTATTGCCATAATCAAACGCCTCGATCATGTTCTTAAATTCTTTATACCCTGCTCCCGCAGTCTTAAGCGCCGTATAGGCAGAAAGAGTATTATATATATTGTAGGGAGTCCTTGCCGTAGAATCAATGTGCTGTCCGTCCAGATCAAAGGAATACAGTCCGTCCTCTCTCAGCGTTATGTTTTCTGCCGAATAATCCGGATCGGGCCTCTTCCATCCGCAGGACGGACAGTGGTAAATGCCCAGCTGTCCATAATGGAAAAAATCATACTCCAGCTTGCTTCCGCATTTTCTGCAGAAAATGCTTTCCCGGATCTCGGAGCGGGAGATATCGTCAAAGATCTGTTCACTGATGCCGCAGGTCACATACGGGTTGCCGCTTCCCTGGGCCAGGGAACAGGAAAGAATATCGTCGCATGTAATAATCAGTTTCATATCAGGCACACTGGTAACTGCCGCCATCAGCTTATTGAATGTAATATCCACCTCACCGAAACGGTCCAGCTGATCTCTGGATATATTGGTCAGTACGCCGCAGTCCGGCTGCAGCTGGGGCAGCACTCCCACGGCCGCCAGCTCGTCCACCTCGATACAGGCAAAGTCCGCATCCAGACGTCCTTTCCTGTCTGTTGCCAGCACAAAGGCAGAAATGATGCCGTTCATCATATTGGCGCCGGTCCGGTTAATAATAACCTTCTTTCCTTCTGACTCCAGTGCCCTGCACAGGATCGCATTTGTTGTTGTCTTTCCGTTCGTACCCATTGTGACGAGGATCTTCTCCCTCACCTGGCCGGATATTTCCTTTAAAATGTGGGGATCAATCCGGCGGGCCACATATCCCGGGAGAGTCACGCCGCTTCCCCGGTTCATCTTTTTAATCAAAAAACTTGTTATCTTTGCACATCTGACTGCAAATCTGCTTCTTATTCTCATATCTTAAGCAACTCTTTCTTGTTTATTTTTCAGATATCACACACATGCCAGCTCGATTCCGCGGCTTCGCCGCTCCTTCTCGCTGATGGCGTCCGCCATATACTCACGGAAGCGTTCTGCCGGCTTTGCAAGCCAGCTTGCACACCGGCAGAACGCTTCCGTGAGTGCATGTGTGAACTGTAATACATTATACGGAAAATGGTTGTGGAAGACAAGGGCTGGTTTTCCTTTTACTTTCCCGACACTTGTGCTATAATCGTAGAAAATGTGTCTGTCCGGAATTTTTATTGCACAACTCCGGACCGGCAAGGCAAATATGTACTGATCGCCGCCCGCACCGGGCGCACGGCAAATGAAAAGAGGGAAATGTTATGAGTGCACAGAATCTCACACTGCTGACCGACCTGTATGAACTGACTATGATGCAGGGCTACTTTGAAACCCAGGAAAACGAAACTGTTATTTTTGATGTGTTTTTCCGTGATAATCCGAATAAAGGCGGCTATTCGATCATGGCCGGGCTGGAACAGGTCATAGAATATATCAAAAATCTGAACTTTTCCTATGAAGATGTGGATTATCTGAGAAGCCTGGGTATCTTCAGCGATGACTTTCTGCATTATCTAAGCGGCTTTCATTTCAGCGGAAACATTTATGCCATCCCGGAGGGAAGCGTAATCTTCCCGAAAGAACCAATCGTAAAAGTTATCGCTCCGATTATGGAGGCACAGCTTGTGGAAACAGCCATTTTAAATATTATCAACCACCAGTGCCTGATCGCTACCAAGGCGTCCCGGGTTGTCTATGCCGCCCAGGGCAACGGCGTCATGGAATTCGGCCTTCGCCGGGCTCAGGGCCCGGATGCAGGTCTTTACGGCGCAAGAGCCGCCATGATCGGCGGATGTGTGGGAACTTCCAACGTACTGGCCGGGGAAATGTTTGACGTACCTGTGCTGGGAACCCATGCGCACAGCTGGATTATGAGCTTTAAAGACGAATACACAGCCTTCAAAGAGTACGCCCGTCTTTACCCGGATTCCTGCACTCTTCTGGTAGACACATATGACACACTGAAATCCGGTGTTCCCAATGCCATCCGGGTATTCCAGGAAATGCGCGACGCCGGAATCAAACCGAAAAGCTACGGCATCCGCCTGGATTCCGGAGATCTTGCCTACCTTTCAAAAAAAGCCCGCAAGATGCTGGATGCGGCCGGATTTGAAGACGCGGTCATCGCCGCGTCCAACGACCTGGATGAATTTCTGATCAATGACTTAAAAATCCAGGGCGCTGCCATTACCTCCTGGGGCGTCGGGACCAATCTGATAACTTCCAAGGACTGCCCGTCTTTTGGAGGCGTATACAAGCTGGCCGCCATTCAAAACGAAGCCGGAGAATTTGTACCGAAGATCAAAATATCTGAAAATACGGAAAAAATCACTAATCCGGGCAATAAGACAATCTACCGGATTTACGATAAGGAAACCGGGAAAATGCGGGCAGATCTGATCTGCTTCGTGGATGAAGTTTATGATCCTTCAGAAGATCTCCTGCTGTTTGACCCGAATGCAACCTGGAAGAAAACCCGTCTTCCGGGAGGCACTTATACAATGAAAGAGATTCTTCATCCCATTTTTATTCATGGCGAATGCAAGTATCAGTCGCCATCCGTAAAGGAGATTGCGGAATTCTGCCGTCAGGAAAAAGACACCTTATGGGATGAAACAAAGCGTCTCTTTAACCCTCATAAAGTATATGTAGATCTGTCCAGAAAGCTTTACGATACAAAGGCTGAACTTCTGAACAGTGTCAATATGTAACTGACCGCGGTCAGATAAATGTCAGATTATGAAATATAGCAAAGGAGTATAAATAGAAATGAAAATTATCGTTTTAGCAGGCGGCCTGAGCACAGAGCGTGACGTCTCTCTCGCTTCCGCCGCCGGCATCTGCCGTACACTGCTCGAGAAAGGCCACGACGCTTTCCTTCTGGATGTATTCCTGGGACTGGAAAATGCGCCGGAAAATCTGGAAGACGTATTCACGCTTCCGGGACACGGTCTTGAAATCGCAAAAAATATCAGCACCAGCGAACCGGATCTGGCGGCTGTAAAGGCATCCCGCCCGGATCAGTCCGACTGTTTCCTGGGACCGAATGTTATTGAACTGTGCCGTCTGGCGGACATTACCTTCCTCGGCCTCCACGGAGGAGAAGGCGAAAACGGGAAGCTCCAGGCAACCTTTGACCTGCTGGGCATCCGTTACACAGGTCCGGACTCGCTGGGCTGCGCCGTAGCCATGGACAAGGGATTTACCAAAGAAATTTTTCTTCAGGCCGGCATTGACACGCCGAAGGGAGCTGCACTTTACAGATTCTCTGCAGACCGCTCCCTCGCTGCTCTGGGCTTAAGTCTGCCTGTCGTAGTAAAGCCCTGTTCCGGCGGCTCCAGCATTGGCGTATATATTGTAAATACAGAAGAAGAGTACAGTCAGGCGCTGGAAAAATCCTTCTGTTATGAAGATGAAGTCATTGTAGAAGAATACATCCGCGGCCGGGAATTTGCCTGCGGCATCATCAGCGGGAAGGCGCTTCCCCCTATCGAAATCATTCCGAAAACCGGTTTTTTTGACTACGCCAACAAATATCAGGACGGAGCCACCGAGGAAGTCTGCCCCGCAGATATTCCGAAGGAAACCGCAGCCCGCATGATGAAGCTTACAGAAAGAGCCTTCCATGCGCTGAAACTGAATGTATACAGTCGGGCAGATTTCCTTCTGGATAACCAGGGAAACCTCTACTGTCTTGAGATGAACACACTGCCTGGCATGACCGCGGCAAGCCTGCTGCCAAAGGAAGCAGCGGCCGTGGGAATCGAGTACGGTGACCTGTGCGAGATGATCATTCAGGAATCACTGAAAGCCCGTTATCAATAAGAAAGGAAGCTTTTCAGATATGAAAAACATGTCTTTAAATGAAATCACGCAGGCCTGCGGAGGCGTTTACCACGGAGATCCCGCTTCCGCTCTGCAGAAGGTGGAAAATGTAGCCACCGACAGCCGGAAAGTGGAGAAAAACGGTCTGTTTATCGCCCTGAAAGGCGCCCGGGTGGACGGACACTCTTTTATTCCTCAGGTAATGGAAAACGGCGCTTTATGCGCAGTGTCAGAAGAAGATCTGGGAGACGTTTCCTTTCCCTGGATCAAAGTTTCTTCCTGCCTGCAGGCACTCAAAGACATTGCGGCGCACTACCGCAGAAGTCTGGATATCAAAGTTGTAGGTATCTCCGGCAGTGTGGGCAAAACAAGTACAAAGGAAATGATCGCCTCTGTTCTTTCGCAGAAATACCGTGTACTGAAAACAGAGGGAAACTTTAATAACGAAATCGGACTGCCTCTGACCGTCTTTAACATCAGAGAGGAACACCAGGTAGCGGTTCTTGAGATGGGAATCAGCGATTTCGGCGAGATGACCCGGCTGGCAAAAATCGCGCAGCCGGATATCTGCGTGATTACAAACATCGGATTTGCCCATCTGGAAACGCTGGGCTCCCGGGACGGCATCTTAAAAGCCAAAACAGAGATGTTTGATTATATGAATCCGGAGGGCACCATTTTTCTCAATGGAGATGACGACAAACTCTGCTCCTTCCAGCCTTCCAACGGACTCGACCCGGTATATTTCGGACTGAATCCGTCCTGTCCCTTCCACGCAGAAGATATTACTGACCGGGGCATGGAGGGCACAGACGCGCTCTTTATCACTCCTTCCCATCGGTTTCGGGCACATATTTCCATTCCCGGAGATCATATGGTGTACAACGCGCTGGCCGGGATTGCCGTAGGAAGTGCCATGGGTCTCACAGAAGAGGAAATGATCCTCGGAATCGAATCCCTGCTTCCAATCGCAGGACGTAACAACCTGATCCGTACAGCAAGGTTTTCAATTATTGATGACTGTTACAATGCAAACCCTGCTTCCATGAAATCCTCGCTGGCTGTTCTTTCCCGCTCTGACACAAGAACTGCAGCTGTTCTCGGTGATATGTTTGAACTGGGCCCAACGGAAAAAGAAATGCACTACGAAATCGGGAAATACGCTGCCGAACAGAAGATCAGCGTTCTTATCTGCATTGGTTCTCTTTCTTCCGAAATGGCACGGGGAGCTGAAGAAAACGCCGCCGGAGATATGAAGATTTATCATTTTCCGTCAAAAGAAGCGTTTTTCCGGAATATGGATCAGATTTTACAGACCGGTGATACAATTCTTGTAAAGGCATCCCATGGAATGGAATTTCCGGAGATCGTGGACCGTCTCCGCAAAGAGGAAACAAAATCATGAAATATCAGGTACTGGTGCTGGATCTTGACGGCACACTGACAAATTCAAAGAAAGAAATTACAGAGCCTACCAGAAAGGCTCTTATAGAAATTCAGCAGGAAGGCCGGATCGTTGTTCTGGCCAGCGGCCGCCCGATCAACGGAGTTGTTCCCCTGGCGGAAGAGCTGGATCTGAAAAAATACGGGGGATATATGCTTTCCTTCAACGGCGCCAGAATCACCCAGTGTTCCACCGGCAGACTCATCTACAATAAAACCGTGCCGCCGGAGGTTATACGGCCCATCTATGAATCCGTCCGGGATCAGGAAGGCGTAAATATCATTTCCTACAGCGATACAGAAATTTTCTCAGCAAAAGAACCGGGCCGGTACACTATGCTGGAATCCCGTATTAATGATATGGAAGTCATTGTATCAGAAGATTTCCCTTCCATTCTTCCTCCTTCGGTAAACAAGCTGCTCCTGCCCGGGGAGCCGGAAGTTCTGGAAGCGCTGATGCCTCACCTGAAAGAAACATATCACGGCCTTCTGAGCATTTACCGCTCCGAGCCCTTCTTTCTTGAAATCATGCCCCAGAATATCGACAAGGCCACTTCCCTTCAGAAGCTGCTCAACAGCCTGGGAATGACTGCAGATGAAATGATCTGCTGCGGCGACGGCTATAACGACGTATCCATGATCGAATATGCCGGACTGGGTGTTGCAATGGGAAATGCCCAGCCAACAGTAAAGGACTCTGCTGACTTTGTAACCCGCACGAACGACGAAGACGGAATCCTGCACGTAATCAATCTGTTCATGCGTGATTAAAACAATTGCAAAAATATGTACAAAACAGAAAACTCAGTAAAAAGGGGACGTCCCCCTTTTCGCTGAGTTTTCTGATAACTTCACCCTCTGCCCTCTACTGGAAGAATTTTTCTTTTACTTCTTCTACCGGCATTTCCTGTCCTGTAAACAGCTCAAATGCGGCAACTCCCTGCCAGAGCAGCATTCCGCTTCCGCCTACCGCTGCTTTGCATCCTGCTTCTTTTGCCTTGCGTACCAGAAGAGTTTCTTTCGGATTGTACACCACATCTGCCACCGCAAGGTCCGGACGGAGAACCTTTTCCGGAACCGGCATAACATTTTCCAGAGGACTCATTCCTGCCCTTGTCGCATTGACAAGAATGTCACTTTCCCCGATCACACGGGTCAGCACTTCCTCGTTATCCAGATCTTCTATCCATACTTTTTTGATAGAGGGTACTGCTTTCCTGATTTTTTCCACCGTCTTTTCTCCGTTTGCATAAAACTCATCTTTCCGGTTAAAAATGGCGATCTCCGCCGCTCCGTCCAGAGCAGCCTGAACAGCAATTGCCGTTGCTGCTCCTCCGGTACCAAGCAGAACTATTTTCTTTCCTTTTATATCTACTCCGTGCTCCAGAAGATTTCTCACAAAACCGGTGCCGTCTGTCATATGCCCGGTCATTGTCCCGTCCTTTTCAATAACAACGGTGTTACAGGCTCCTACCAGTTCCGCTGCCGGGGAAAGGCGATCGACAAGCTGAGCCACCGCTGTTTTGCATGGCATTGTTACATTAAACCCGCCTGCATGAAATGCACGAAATGCATCCAGCGCTTCTTTTGTCTTTTCCAGCGGTACGTCAAAAGCCAGATAAGCGCTGTTTATGCCAAGTTTTTCAAAACTGTAATTGTACATGGCCGGAGAACCGGAATGTCCCACCGGCGATCCGATCAGCGCATATAATTTTGTATGTCCGTCAATTCTTTTTTCCATAATAGCTATGCCTCCTGATATTTACTGCTCTCTGCTCCGCGCAGGAGTCATGATCTTTCTGATAAAAACGCGGCAGAAACAGATTCCTGAATTCTGCTTCACTGCTCCGGATTCAGTATAACATATCCCGCGCTGTGCTTCAACACTTTAACGTATAAAAATTTTAATGTGTTAAGTCGAATCTTTTTCCCATTTATGCTATACTCATGTAAAAAGTACCGGCCGGAAATCCTTTTTTCAAAAATATCAAACCGGCGCATCTGCTTCAGGAGGTTTTTACATGAATTTACTAAATTATACCAGCTATCTGATTTACGCTTCAGGCAATACAAAAAATCTTCCGGATATTCTCACCCGCTTCCGTATATTGTGTCCGGAATACTCTTCCTGCGCGGAGGAAAAAAAACCCTGGCCCCGTGAAGATAACGAGAATCTTTTCGCCCTTCTCTGGAATCTTCACGGCGGAGACACTCTGTCTGCCACTCTGCTGCCCAGGGAAGCGGCTTTTACCTTTGAAGAACATTATCAGCCTGCTGCCCGAACGCAGATGCACTCCCATGAATATCTGGAACTTTTCTACATCGTAGACGGGGAATACCGTCAGAAAATTCTGGACAGCGAGTTCACCTTTTCAAAAGGAGAACTCTGCCTGATCGACAGAAACTGTCTGCATCAGGAAATTCTGGACGGCACGTCCGCCACAATTCTGTTTCTCGGAATTACGCCGGATATTTTTGATGATATCACAAAGAACAGCGATGGAGCTGAGGGAATGGCGGGGTTTTTAAACACTGCTCTTCTGAAGCAGAAAAATGTACAGCAGTATCTGCATTTCCGGCCCCGCTCAGAATCTGATCCTCTGATGGAAGAAACTTTTCTGACGCTCCTGACAGAACTGGTACGCAATGACACAGCTTCTCCGCTGATCTGCAAAGGACTCCTTATGCGCCTGTTTGGTCTTCTCAGCACAAACTATGAATTTTCGCTGTCAAAAAAAGTAAAAAAAGAAATGCACTGGATTCTTCTGGAAGAAATTTCCGCATTTATCGGAGACCATCTGCAGGATATTTCTATCAGCATGCTGGCCGAAAGATTTCATTTTCAGGATGATTATTTTAATCGTCTGCTGAAAAGCTATACCGGAATGACATATACCGAATTTCTTCAGTCTCTCCGCCTTGCGCGCGCAGAAACTCTGCTTCGGGAAACCAGTATATCGATAGAAGAAATCGCCCGGGAAATCGGATACCGCAACAAAGGATATTTCTATAAAATATTTGCGGAACGGTACCGGCTTACGCCGGCACAGTTCCGCAGAAAGATGAAAAAGTAATATAAATTTATTCTTATTTATCTTCCGGTAAATGCCATTTCCAGTCTCTGATCTCCGGCATATCAATACCGTTGTCATGGATGTACTGCTTGTGCTCAACCAGCTTGTCGTTCATCTGCTGAATCAGATAAGAACCGCGGTTTCCGAGCTGCGGCAGTGCTTTTATAGCATTCTTTACAAGGTTGAATCTGTCAATCTCATTCTGAACACGCATATCGAACGGTGTTGTAATTGTTCCTTCTTCCTTGTATCCGTATACTCTGATGTTCTTGTTCGCACGTCTGTATGTCATCTCATGAATCAGAGTATGATAGCCGTGGAATGCGAAGATAATCGGCTTGTCTGTTGTAAACAGAGCGTTGTACTCTGCGTCTGTCAGACCGTGCGGATGTTTTGTATGCTCTTCCAGTTTCATCAGGTCAACTACGTTGACAACGCGGATCTTCAGTTCCGGAAGTGCGTCACGCAGGATTGTTACAGCTGCAAGAGTCTCAAGTGTCGGTGTGTCGCCGCAGCATGCCATTACGATGTCCGGCTCCTGTCCCTGATCGTTGCTTGCCCAGTTCCAGATACCGATACCCTGTGTACAGTGTTTTACAGCCTGCTCCATTGTCAGCCACTGCTGTCTCGGATGCTTGGAAGCTACGATTACGTTTACGTAATCTCTGCTTCGGATACAGTGATCGAAGCAGGACAGCAGACAGTTTGCATCCGGCGGAAGGTAGAGACGTACTACGTCTGCCTTCTTATTGGCAATATGATCCAGGAATCCAGGATCCTGATGTGTAAATCCGTTGTGGTCCTGCTGCCATACGTTGGATGACAGGATCAAGTTCAGGGATGCAATAGACTGTCTCCACGGAAGCTGATTGCAGACTTTCAGCCATTTAGCGTGCTGAGCGCACATGGAATCTACTACACGGATAAATGCTTCGTAGCTTGCGAAGAAGCCGTGACGTCCTGTCAGCAGATATCCTTCCAGCCATCCCTCGCACATATGCTCGCTGAGCATGGAGTCCATAACACGTCCGTCAGCTGCAAGGAATTCGTCTGTATCATATTTTTCACCGTTCCAGTCACGGTTTGTAACTTCGAATACTTTTCCGAGACGGTTGGACATTGTCTCATCCGGTCCGAAGATACGGAAGTTTCTTTCTTTCTCGTTCAGTTTGAAGATATCTCTTACGAATCCGCCAAGCTCGATCATATCCTGAGCCTCAACAGCGCCCGGAGCCGGTACGTCAACTGCGTAATCACGGAAGTCCGGAAGTCTCAGGTCACGAAGCAGCTTACCGCCGTTTGCATGCGGGTTAGAACCGATTCTCTTGTCTCCCTTCGGAGCCAGCTCTTTGAGTTCCGGAATCAGTCTTCCGTTCTCATCAAACAGCTCTTCCGGATGATAGCTTTCAAGCCAGTCTTTCAGAATCTGAAGGTGTTCCGGCTTGTCCATCATGATCGGCACCTGGTGTGCACGGAAAGAATCTTCAATCTGAGCTCCGTCAACTACCTTCGGGCCTGTCCATCCCTTCGGTGTACGAAGAACGATCATCGGCCACTTCGGCCTTGTTGTGTCGTCGTTCTCTCTTGCATTCTTCTGGATCGCCTTGATGTCGTCCATAGCTTTGTCAAGAGCCTCTGCCATCTTTCTGTGCATAGCCATGTGGTCGCTTCCGTCGTCCTCTACCTCTACGAAATACGGCTTCCATCCGCATCCATCGAAGAAGTGCTCCAGTTCCTCATGAGAAACACGAGCAAGTACAGTCGGGTTGCTGATCTTGTATCCGTTCATGTGGAGAATCGGAAGAACAGCTCCATCTGTCTTCGGGTTCAGGAATTTGTTGCACTGCCATGATGTTGCCAGCGGTCCTGTCTCTGCCTCGCCGTCTCCGACGATACATGCTGCGACAAGATCCGGGTTGTCAAATACTGCACCGAATGAATGAGCCAGTGAGTATCCAAGCTCACCACCCTCGTTGATGGAACCCGGTGTCTCCGGAGCAACATGGCTGGAAATACCGCCCGGGAATGAGAACTGCTTGCACAGTTTCTGCAGTCCGTCCATATCCTCTCCGATGTTCGGGTATACTTCGCTGTACGTACCCTCAAGGTATGTATTTCCTACGAAGAAGTTTCCGCCGTGTCCCGGTCCGGAAATAAGGATCATATCCTGATCGTATTTTTTGATTACTCTGTTCAGATGAACATAAACAAAGTTCTGTCCAGGTACAGTTCCCCAGTGTCCTACGATTTTCTTTTTAACATGATCCATTGTCAGCGGCTCGCGCAGAAGCGGGTTATCCAGAAGATATAACTGAGCTGCGCCGAGATAGTTTGTAGCACGCCAGTACGCATCCATCTTTTTCAGATAGTCTTCAGTGATCGGCTGCTGTTCAACAACATTGTTCTCTGACATTCTGAATGTCCTCCTTAATTAAAACTTGCCAGGGACATGAGTCCCCACCTTTGTTTTATTTTAAACACTTTGTGATCTTTTTTCAATTTCCCGTGTCTGTTAATTTTACAAAAAGTTACCTATTCCGACTCAAAAATATTCTTTTTTATACATTCTGTTTTATCAATTGATCTCCTTGCAAATCCACGTCACGCAGATCTGCTGCGCGTATCCTGCCGTCATCGTATGTCTTATAATAATATACACCCGTATCGGCATTCATACAGCAGGAGTACATTGTAATATCATACTTCCCTTCTTCTGTAACTACCGCGCCCCGCACCATGGCCACATTGTCAAGAATATGAAAAAACTGAGAAATATTTGCCTCCTCGTCCGTTGGCGAAACCGAGTTCCATTTCAGAAACGCGGCCCTTACAAATCGAGAAGCAGAGGAAGCGTCTCCCGGAAGTCCTGTCCCGCCCATTCCCTGACTGTATGCTTTCAGATTCAGTCTGTCTGAGAAACGGTTCTCCGGGCTGCGAGCACTCAGATTCAGATAATTATTCAGATTTATCCTGTGAAAGTCAAAGGGCGGATTATTGGTCAGCACGCCAAAAGGATTGTCATAAATTCTCAGGCCTTCTCTGACCGGTTCCAGGACAATGCATTTCTCCCGGTCCGCCAGCATCCAGTGCAGAGGCGCCGGCGGCATTTGCTCCGAAAAAGCAAGATCAACAATCTCTGTTTTTCTCAGATAATCTTCTGCCTCTGCCACAGAAGCACATGTCCCAAGAACCCAGGGGATCACTTCAAACGAAGCAAGTTCATGTTCTCCCTGTCCCACTTTCTGATAATATGCATTTCCCGGAAAATTCAGGCCCGCCATAGACAGCCCCTTTTCATTGACAGCTTCCGCATACAGCGGAAAGGCATCATTATCCGAAGCCATGCCAACCATGGCGTAATGCTTTTCTGCTCTTTTTGTTTTCCGGAAATTTAAGGGGAATTTTTCCGGAGTAACTGTAACAGTCTGGCCGAATGAAACATCCAGATCCAGATTCCTCCCAAAATAAAATCCTCCGTTTTCATAGGTAATACATGTGCACATAAAATATTCCTCCTGTTCGGAATCACTTCACATGTAGTATAACCAAAAATCAGACATCCGATCACACCTGCCAAAATGCGGACCGATATGAATCTCTGAATATTCAGACAGTTTCATACCGGTCCGCAGCTTTATGAACGCCGCTTATTATGATTCAGCCGACAAAAAGATCATTATAGCTCTTATCAGTACTTCCTCCTTTTTCTCCATATTAAAGTCATCACAGCTGCTATGGCTGCTGCAAATGCAGTCACAGCCATATTCCAGGAAAACGTATCTCCTGTCTGAACCGCCCGCGCGGGAGCATCAGTTCCCGATCCTGCTGACGGAGAATACGTTTCTGCTCCATCCGATGCTCCTGTTCCCCCCCGGAACATCCGGTTCTTCTGATCCGACTGGTTCTCCCGGTGTGTCAGGTTCTCCTGGTGTATCCGGCTCTCCCGGTGTGTCAGGTTCTCCTGTACATTCAGATTGACGCAGTATCCCATGTGACTTTCCAGACCTGCTCCCGGTTCCGTCACACGCAGTACCGGGTCGCCCCAGTTTGTAGCCTCATTTACACAAATATCCACTTCGTAAATAAAATCTGAAAAGCTCATACTTTCAAGAATACTCTTGCCGTTCCCCGAACCATGATATGCTCCGTCCGACACATTCCAGCTGCCCTCATAATTCTGCCATCCCGCCAGATCTCCGGACTCAAAATCATTGGAATATTTCTGGCTGTCATTTGCCTTCAGCTGAATTTTCTTCAGCGAAATCTCCTGATCCGCCCGTATGTATATGGAATGAACGCCGTATGCTTCAATAAACTCTGCGGACACAGTCTGCCAGAGGCTGTCTCCCTTTACATCACATAAGCTCACCCATATCCCTTCAGGGGTATCCAGATAAATATCCAGCACTGCATCCTGTTCCGCTTTTACTTCATAAGAAACCTGAACCGCGCCGTTTTTCAGATCAATCTGGTCAAACCCGATATAGCCGCCCTGGCCAACTGTTACATACGGTGTTGTCTCTTCATCCGCTGTTTCGCGCACATCTTCATAATACGCCCCGTCCTGGCTGTCATAATCCACCGGATCCAGCCCCTGGAACACATCCCGCTCCGGAGCCGCG
The DNA here is from genome assembly GCA_019117305.1 of Candidatus Mediterraneibacter merdigallinarum. Taxonomy (GTDB): domain Bacteria; phylum Bacillota; class Clostridia; order Lachnospirales; family Lachnospiraceae; genus Mediterraneibacter; species Mediterraneibacter merdigallinarum. The sequence continues at coordinate 17,647 of DWZZ01000181.1, forward strand.
AAAGTGTAGGCGCGCGCTGTGAGAGCTGTATAAATCTGCGAAGCGGCCATTTCTGCGCCGTTATTGTCAAGATATGCGTTTTTCTGCTGATACTGCGGATTTTCCAGGGTCCAGCGGTTAAGGTCAATAATAACCGCCTGACATTCCCCGGCCTGCTCCCGTATTGCCGCGGCCGCTGCCGCTGCGTTTTCCGCTGTCAATTCTCCCGTTCCTTCTCCATGCACTGCCGGATTTGTCACAGCATAGACAACGGGACTGCTGTTCATATTCTGATATTCTTCCAGAAGCGCTCTGTAATCCTCTGAAAAGCTGTCCTTATTCCAGTTTTCAATTTCTCTGTTTCCCGCAAGAAGCACTACCATATCCGGCGCAAAGTCTTCACACTCCTGCGATGGCGCCAGATCAGTAAGAGCAGCTCCATTCTCAATAAACGCAGCCGTCTCATACTCCTCACCTTCGAACATTGTTTCAAGCTGAGCCGCGATTCCGTGTGTTTCCCAGTCGCTTGTGCCATTTCCCGCAAGAGTCTCATCTCCCACAAGAGCCACTTTCAAAGCCCCTTCTTTTTCATACGGCCGCACCTCAATTGTATGCTTCTCTTCATCATTAATCTGATAGACCCTGTTAGAAAGCTTAGCTGGCACTCAGTGTATGAACAGGTGGGACGA
>DWZZ01000182.1 GCA_019117305.1 Candidatus Mediterraneibacter merdigallinarum
TATAGAAAGACGCTCAAAAAAAATCAATAGAAACCAGCAAAAAATAATTGACATGTTTAAACAAGCGTGTTATATTTAAGTTGTTCAAACAAGTGCGGTTTATTTGCTGTAAAAGCAGCCGGAAACAAAATCATGGAAAGGATGAGAAAAACATGGGAAAGTATGAAAACGATGTAAAACAGCTGCTGACCCTGATCGGCGGCAAAGAAAACATCCAGGCAGTCTCCCACTGCATGACAAGGATGAGATTCGTCCTTGTAGACCCGAAAAAAGCAGACGAAAAAGCAATCGAGGAGCTGCCGAGTGTTAAGGGAACATTTACTCAGGCCGGCCAGTATCAGGTTATCATCGGCAACGACGTGGCCGTCTTCTATAATGAATTCACTGCTTACGCAGGAATTGAAGGCGTAAGCAAAGATGCCGTAAAGGCGGCGGCAAAAACAAACCAGAATCCCCTTCAGAAGATTATGGGAACCCTGGGAGAGATCTTCGCTCCTCTGATTCCGGCGCTGATCTGCGGCGGTCTTGTCCTGGGATTCAGAAACGTGATCGGCGAAATCAATTTCTTTAACAACGGAACCCAGAGTCTGGCAGATATTTCCCTGTTCTGGTCAGGGACCTACAATTTCCTGTGGCTGATCGGTGAAGCTGTCTTCCACCTGCTGCCGGTCGGAATTGTTTGGTCTATTACCAAGAAAATGGGGACCACTCAGATCCTTGGTATTATCCTTGGTCTGACGCTGGTATCTTCCCAGCTGCTTAACGGTTTCAGCGTATCTACTACAAAAGCCGCTGACATCCCGTACTGGGATTTCGGATTTGCAAAAGTAGATATGATCGGTTACCAGGGACAGGTAATTGCGGCAATGATGGCCGGTTTTGTGCTTGTATACCTGGAGAAATTTTTTAAGAAAATCTGTCCGGAAGTCATCAGTATGATCGTTGTACCATTCTGTTCCCTTGTTCCGGCGGTTATTATTGCCCACACCGTTGTAGGCCCCATCGGCTGGGCAATCGGAGACGCAATCGGCAACGTAGTATACACAGGACTTACATCAGATTTCCGTTTCCTGTTTGCGGCGGTATTCGGACTTTTATACGCGCCGCTGGTTATGACCGGTCTGCACCATATGACAAATGCCATCGACTCATAGCTTCTGGCGATTCCGCCGAAGACTACAATCCTGTGGCCCATGATCGCGCTCTCCAATATCGCTCAGGGCTCCAGTGTACTGGCTATGTCTATTCTTCAGAAAAAAAATGAAAAAGCTCAGCAGGTTAATGTTCCTGCATGTATCTCCTGTTACCTGGGCGTAACAGAACCGGCGCTCTTCGGTGTCAACTTAAAATATGTATTTCCCCTTGTCTGCGGGATGATCGGCTCCTGCTTCGCGGCGATGATTTCTGTAGGATTTGGCGTGGAGGCTCTGAGTATCGGCGTAGGCGGTCTTCCGGGCATCCTGTCCATCAAGGCTGCGGACTATCTGACCTTCCTTCTGGCAATGGCAGTGGCAATTGTAATTCCTTTCACACTTACTTTCATTGTAGGAAAGATGAGACTTTCCGGAGAAGACCGTTACGGAAAAGAGGCCGCTGACGCTGCTGAAGCCGCACAGGATAAGCAGGCCGCTGAAAGTGAAAATAAAATTGCTGATACGGAAGCAAACGCCAGTGCCGCAGCAGATGTAAAAGAACTGAAATCTATTCTTGACGGAAGAGTAATGCCGGTTACTGAGGCGCCGGATGATGTATTCTCGCAGAAAATCATGGGAGACGGACTGGCAATCGAGCCCTCCGGCACAGTTGTAAAAGCACCGGCAGACTGTGACGTAAGCGTTGTAATGGCTGACACAGGCCATGCATGCGGACTGACTCTTGCAAATGGAATTGAGCTTCTGATTCATGTAGGCGTTGACACGGTAGACATGGGCGGAGACGGATTTGAGCTTCTGGTTCAGGAAGGCCAGCATGTGAAAGCCGGTCAGGAACTGATCAAATTCGATCCGGAAAAGATAAAAGCAGCCGGACATCCCTGCACCACCATGCTGATTGTAACATCAGAAGGAAATGCCTCCGGCATCACAATGCACACAGGAATCGACGCAAAAGCAGGCGAAACTCCGGTTATCACCTGGGACTGAATCGCAGGGGATTCTCAAAAGCTTCATAGCAGAAAGGAGCATATAAAATGAGCACAGATTTCAGAAAAAGCACAGTATATCAGATTTACCCGAAGTCATTCTGTGATACGAACAACGACGGACTGGGCGACCTCCGCGGCGTAATTGAAAAACTGGATTATATCAAAGAACTTGGCGTTGATTATATCTGGCTGACCCCGTTTTTCGTTTCCCCGCAGAATGACAACGGATATGATGTAGAAGACTATTACAATATTGATCCCAGATATGGTACAATGGCAGATGTGGAAGAACTGATCGCCGAAGGAAAGAAACGGGGGATCGGTCTGATGTTTGACATGGTATTTAACCATGTATCCACACGCCATGAGTGGTTCCGGAAAGCCATGGACGGAGATCCATATTACAAAGATTTCTTCTTCTTCCGCAAGGGAAAAGGAAAGGATGTGCCTCCTACAAACTGGGAAAGCAAATTCGGCGGGAATGCCTGGGAATACGTGGAAAAGTTCGATGAGTATTACCTTCATCTTTTTGATGTAACACAGGCGGACCTGAACTGGGACAATGAAAATGTACGGAAAGAAATTCAGAAAATCGTCCGGTTCTGGATGGATAAAGGCGTCCGCGGTTTCCGTTTCGACGTGGTCAACCTGATCAGCAAAGCTGCTTTTGAGGATGACGAAACAGGAGACGGAAGAAAATATTACACAGACGGCCCGAATATCCATAAATATCTGAAAGAGCTTCACGATATGACATTCGGAACCGATGCGGAAATCCTCACAGTCGGCGAAATGTCCAGTACCTCCATAGAGAACTGCTACCAGTATGCCGGAGCTGATACCGGAGAGCTGTCCATGGTATTCAGCTTCCATCACCTGAAAGTGGACTTTATGGGAAATGAAAAATGGGTGCTTGTGCCTGCAGATTTCGGAAAGCTGAAAAAAATCATTTTCGAATGGCAGACAAAAATGGCTGAACACAACGCATGGAACGCCGTTTTCTGGTGCAACCACGATCAGCCCAGAGTGGTATCCCGTTTTGGAGATGAAGGGAAATACTGGAAGGAATCCGCCAAAATGCTGGCAACAATTATACACTGTCTGCGCGGAACTCCCTATGTATACCAGGGTGAGGAAATCGGCATGACAAACACAGACTTTACAGAGATTTCCCGGTTTAAAGATGTGGAGAGTCTGAACCACTACCAGATTCTGCAGGACAAAGGACTGTCTGCTTCAGATGCCCTGCGTATTGTCCAGGTACACTCCCGGGACAACGGACGTACGCCCATGCAGTGGAATGATTCCGCATACGCCGGATTTACATCTGCAGACAGCGAAGAGCCCTGGATCGGCGTAAACAGTAATTACACGAAAATAAACGCTGCCAGCCAGCTCGAAGATCCCGATTCCATCTTCCATTATTATCAGAAGCTTATCGCTCTGAGAAAGGAAGTTGATGTTATCGCTTTCGGTGATATTGAACCGCTTGCCGAATCTCATCCGTCTGTCTTCGCCTACAGAAGAACCTATGAAGGCCATGAGCTGATCGTAGCTGCTAACTTCTACGGCAGGGAATGCTGCTGGAAGGATGCGCCGGATATGAGCGGATTTGAAAAGCTGACCGGCAATTATCATGAAGAAACCGCTCCGAAAAACGGAGAGTGGACTCTGAAGCCGTATGAGGCACAGGTATGGTACAAATAATCCTCCTTAAACCAATGGCCAGATAATAAATAGAAAGAACCGGAAACATGAATACAGCGCAGTTTCTGCCGATACAGTACTGCCGCCATTTCTGTTTCCCGGTTCTTTTGTTATTTCGTTCTTTTCCTTTCCTGCATTCTCCTTTCTGCCCGTATTTACCTGAAAAACCCATTGCCATGACAAAATGAATTGTTTATACTATAAAAAGTATTTTCTCCGGAACCCGGCAAATAGTTTACTGCTGTGTGTCCGGAAATTTCTGCTCTTCTGCAGCGCACAGAGCAGAAAGGAAGGGGGATAACAGACTGATTTTACAGTCTTACTATACAAATGCTTACAAGAAAAGAAATGAAACAGAAGGGACGGCAGTCCCTGAAAAAGCACTATCTGATATTTCTAGCCGCCTGTCTTGCCGCAGCGTTCCTTGCATCAGAATTCCGCAGCGCTCTCGCTTTCACCACGATCCGGTCCTATGAACTTCCGGCAGATTTTTCCGGTACGGAAAGTCCGCCCCCTTCGCAGCGCCGGAGTATTGCCTGGGAAGATATTCTTATGAACATAGCGGAACATGACACATTGTCCGGCCGCCAGCTGTCTGAACAGATCAAACAAAACGCGATCGAGCAGGCAAAAGACGGAAATCCTATGTTTGGCCGGAGCCGCGGCATACTCTCCGGACTGGTGAACTCTGTTTCGTCCGGTTCCATAGTCGTATCTGCCGTTGCCGCCGTTACTTCCATCACCGGTTCTGAAAATCTGGGAATTCTTTTTCTGATCCTCATCGGAGAACTGGGATTTTTCCTGTTCTGGTTTTTAATACAAAATACATACCCAGTAATTATGAGGCGGATTTTTCTGGAAGGCCTGAATTACGGACGAGTAACTCCTCAGAGGTTTCTCTTTCTTCTGAGAATAAAAAAATGGCTGAAAGCCTCCCGTATTATGTTTGTAAGATATATTTTCTATACTCTGTGGTGTCTGACCATAGCAGGAATCTTTATAAAGCGGTATTCTTATTTTATGGTGCCCTATATTGCGGCTGAAAATCCGGATATGAGCGGCCGTGAAGCTGTAACTTTGTCTCGCAGAATAATGCGGGGACATAAATGGGAATGTTTTGTCCTGGAGCTTTCTTTCCTGGGCTGGCAGATTCTGGGGCTTCTCACCTTCGGGCTGTTTAACGTGCTCTATACAAATCCATATAAAACAGCTGTTTTTACTCAATACTACGGACAGCTCCGGGCACTGGCCAAAGAAAACGCTGTTCCTGTAACAGAGCTTCTGAACGATACATGGCTCTATGAAAAACCGGATCCGTCGCTTATAGAAGAAAAGTATGCCGACGTAATTTCCGTAATGAAGAACCCTGCAGATCCCGCAGGCGGTCTCACCGGATGGCGCGCTTTCTTTGCGCGGAATTTTGGCGTTCTGCTTTTTGCGCGTGAACGGGAAAAACAATATGAAAGCAGGCAGGCAGCATGGGTTAAATTTCAGGAACTTATGGATGATGCAGACGGCCGTGCCTATCCGGTCAGGCTTTTCCCGGTTCCCGAAGACAGCCGCCGGATGCTGGTGGACTCCCTTAACTATATGCGGCACTATTCCGTCTGGTCCCTGATTGTCATTTATCTGGGGCTTGCCATTTTCGGCTGGCTGTGGGAAGTCGCAATGCATCTCATTACGTACGGTACTTTTGTAAACCGGGGCGCTCTCCACGGTCCCTGGCTTCCGATATACGGTCTGGGCTCCGTGCTCATCCTTACATTTTTAAACAGACTTCGCAGCCATCCTGTAATTGAGTTCTGCGCAGCAATTGTTCTCTGCGGTTTCCTGGAATACATGACTTCTGTCTTTATGGAATTTACCACAGGCGGTAAAAAATGGTGGGACTACAGCGGATATTTTCTTAACCTGAACGGACGAATCTGCGCGGAGGGACTTCTGGCATTCGGAATCGGAGGCATCGCCGTAGTATACATTCTGGCCCCGCTGATTGATAATATTATAAACCGGATCAATTCGAAAATCCTCCGGCCCGTCTGTATCGCTGTGGCGGCAGTTTTTCTGGCTGACTTCGTGTACTCACAGTTTTATCCCAATACAGGACACGGAATTACGGATATTGAAGCGCAGATCCAGATCCGGGATCCGGATGCATATACCGCTCAGTTTGAGCTTTCTCCACGGGTGACAGATAATGGCCGGGCATATTATTTATAAAATCCGTCCGGGCTGCACGGCCCGCCGGCAGATAATATAAAATTTCAAAAAAACACTTGCAATTATACACTCCTTATGCTAATATATAACACGGTCACTGCGAAAACAGCGACCGTGTTATGGCCCCGTGGTCAAGCGGTTAAGACATCGCCCTTTCACG
>DWZZ01000016.1 GCA_019117305.1 Candidatus Mediterraneibacter merdigallinarum
GCATTTACCAGCATGAAAATGCAATCAAAAGTAGTAAATGAGTAGTACAATCGCTTCGTGTAATACTATATATGAATTTATTTACGGATTGAATACAGATAATGAAGCATATCACCATTATAATATTGGGTAATAAATTCATCTTCTTTACTCATGCCTACGCTTTCAGCTACTTTTATAGACGCAAGATTATCAGCCTTGATGATTGAATATACTTTATCCTTATTCAAATATTCAAAAGCATATTTCTTACAGCCATTAACTGTTTTCCGTGCATATCCACAATGCCAAAACCTTTCTTTTAACAGATAGCCAATTTCAAGAACTTCTGCATTCTTATATGGCTGTATAGTCAGCCCAGCCTGTCCAATCATCTCATTTGGATTTTGTAAAATCTCAGCCAAATCCCGAAAATCATTTTGTCGCATTTCTCTTAGAAATAGACGTTCTGTTTCTAAAATCATTTATTTTTCACACTTCCAGTCAAGGATATATGAACATATTATACCTTTATCCAGTATCCCCTACAATGAAAATATGGTTTGCCGATTATTTTTTCTGCTGTCCCTGCGGAGAGTAGTTCTGCGGATTGCCTGCTGACTGCACTTCAAGTCATAGGTTCTTCTCTTGATTTCCTCGCTGGTCGTCCTGTCCTCATTCTCCGCTCGCACCTCATGTCTTAATGCAGAGAATTTCAGTACTCTAAAAGTCTTTTTCTCATCTAACACAGTTTTAGTGGACAATCTTGTCTGAGAACAGTTTCCTCTGCTTGCGGTTCTGCCCCGGTTTGTATATAATTTCCCTTATAAAGTAAACGGCAAAGATCATCAAAGCAGATATGAAATGTCTGCCGGAAAGGGGGCGGAGCGGATGCATGACATCTGGAATCCATGGCATGGCTGCAGAAAGTGTTCAGAGGGCTGCGAAAACTGTTATATGTATTTTCTTGACCGGATGCGGGAGCAGGACGGAAGCCGGATCTACCGGACGAAGAACGGCTTCCGCTATCCTCTGTCCAGAAACCGGCAGGGGCAGTACAAGGTGCGCAGCGGAGAAATGATCCGGGTCTGTATGACGTCAGATTTCTTTCTTGAGGAGGCGGATGCCTGGAGAGACGAGGCATGGGCCATCATGCGCCAGAGGAAAGATGTGAAGTTTTTCCTTCTGACAAAACGGCCGCAGCGGGTATCATCCTGCCTCCCCTATGACTGGGGAACCGGCTGGGAAAATATTTTCTTTAATGTAACCTGCGAGAATCAGAGGCGGGCAGATGAAAGGATACCGCTTTTATTTGAACTGCCCTTTAAACATAAAGGCATTATGACTGCTCCGCTGATCGGACCGGTGGATATCGGAAAATATCTGGCGGAAGGGCAGATTGAGCAGGTGATGTGCGGAGGAGAAAACTATGACGGTTCCCGTCCGTGCCGCTATGAATGGGTGAAACTTTTAAGTGACCAGTGTCAGGCGCATAATATCACTTTTAACTTTATTGAGACAGGAACATATTTTATAAAAAATGAAAAAGTATACCGTATCCCGGATAAAAGAACACAGTCCCGGCAGGCTTTCCGATCCGGCCTGAGCTTTCGGGGGAAAGAAATTCGTTTCCGGCTGACAGATGAATGGGGATATGATATTCCTGAAGAAAATCTGTATGTGCCTCATTATCATCCTGTTACGTGCCGGGAATGCGGAAGCCGTCTTACCTGCAACGGCTGTTCTGACTGTGGGAAATGTACGGAAAAATAACCTGCCGCCTGCCGGTTCCTGTACGGCAAAGCGGCAGGTTTTCTTTTATACTGTTGAATGTATGGAAACACAATGCTAATCTAATAGCAGCAAGGGTTTGGGAGGAGAATTATGGAGACAAAAGCAAAAATGCTCAGGAGAGCTTTCCGGGCAGCGTTCCCTTATACTATACCGATATTTGCGGGGTTCTGGTTCCTGGGGATTACATACGGAATTTATATGAATGTATCGGGCTTCAGTTTCTGGTATCCCATGCTGATGAGCATTACAATATTTGCCGGTTCTATTGAATTCGTAACTGTCAATATGCTTCTGGGGGCGTTCAATCCTCTGCAGGCGTTTGCCATGACGCTGATGATCAATGCCCGGCATCTGTTTTACGGGATTTCCATGCTGGACAACTTCCGCGGCACCGGATGGAAAAAAGTCTATCTGATTTTCGGCATGTGCGATGAGAGTTTTTCTATTAATTATACTGCCGATATCCCGGAGAATGTGGATCGGGGCTGGTTTATGTTTTTTGTTACTCTGTTAAACCATTTTTACTGGTTTTCAGGCGCAACCCTGGGAGGCATCTTCGGGTCACTGATTCATTTCAATACAGAGGGGCTTGATTTTGTAATGACCGCTATGTTCGTTGTTATTTTTATGGAGCAGTGGCTGAAAGAAAAGAACCATACCAGCTCCATCCTGGGTCTGGGCATTTCCCTGCTGTGCCTGATCGCGTTCGGGGCGGACAACTTTATTATACCGGCCATGCTGGCGCTTCTTGTGGTGCTGACATTAATGAGAAGACCTCTTGAGAAGGAAGGAGAAGTACAATGACACTGACAGAACAGATGATTACGATTGCAATGGTGGTCCTTGGAACAGCTGTCACACGGTTCCTGCCGTTTCTGATTTTCCCGGCAGGAAAGCCGACGCCGAAATATATACAGTATCTTGGAAAAGTCCTTCCTGCCGCAGTGTTCGGGCTGCTTGTAATTTACAGCCTGAAAAATGTGAGTATATTTACCGGAAGCCACGGCCTGCCGGAACTGATTTCAATTGTGCTGGTTATTGTTCTGCACGTGTGGAAGCGGCAGATGCTTCTCTCCATTGCAGGAGGCACGGTGTGTTATATGCTGCTGGTGCAGCTTGTTTTCTGAACAGAAGAGAAGAATGGATATGGGTGAGTGTGGGATAAGACCTGCCTGTGTTTCGTAAGAAGCGGCGGGTATTATCCTACATTCTGCATTTGGGAGAAAATTACTGTAAAAAATAAATTTATCAAAATGTAACTGTTGACATTACAACAAAGGCGTGGTATTCTAACAGCATTAGATGTAACAATGAATATTACATTAAAGCGGGAATTTACAAAGATATCAGAGGCGGTGAAAGGGAACATATGAAAATCTGAGGAAAAAGATGGACAGAACAGGGAATAGATAGAAATGAGAAAAATATGATTTAGTATGTCCGAAAGCGGCATAGCGGACTTCGCAGGTCCGGTTTGTATTCAGAAAAAAGGAGGAGAAAAATGACAGCGAAAGAGTGCCTGCAGATATTACGGGATATTAAGGATGTGGCCTTTGCCACAGTAGATGAGAAGGGAATGCCTCATTCGAGGATGATTGACGTTATGCTGGTGGAAGAGGAAAAACTTTATTTCTGCACAGCCCGCGGCAAGAATTCAGAGAAGAGGTGAGTAAAGATGCTGAAAGACATATGGACGCTGCTTACGGAGCGGACGGACTTTTTTGCCGGGCTGCTTCTGGAACATCTGGAGATTTCTCTCCTTGCCATTGCAATGGCCATCCTTGCAGGCGGCCTTGCGGGGATTCTGATCAGTGAATTTCAGCGGGCGGCAAAGCCGGCGTTGGCGGTGATTAATTTCCTTTATACGATTCCTTCCATTTCTATGCTTGGATTTCTAATACCGTTTTCCGGCGTGGGAAATGCCACGGCCGTGATCGCGCTTACCGTATATGCGCTGCTGCCTATGGTGCGCAATACTCACACGGGAACCTCCAATATTGACCCGGCCATTCTTGAGGCGGCCAGAGGAATGGGCAGCACACGGCTCCAGATCCTTTTCCGGATCAAGCTGCCCCTTGCCATGCCGGTGATTATGTCCGGGATCCGCAGCATGGTAACTATGACCATTGCCCTTGCCGGTATTGCCTCTTTCATCGGCGCAGGCGGTCTGGGCGTTGCCATTTACCGGGGAATTACCACCAATAATGCGGCAATGACCATGGCAGGAAGCCTGCTGATCGCAGTGCTCGCCCTTGTGGTTGATTTCCTGCTTGGATTTGTGGAGCGGCGGATGAAAAAGCGCAGCGCGAAAGCGAAGCGGACAAATCGGATTATGGCTGCGGGAACTGCAGCAGTAATCTGCGCCGCGCTGATTGTGACTGCGGTATTCCGGACAAATACCGGAGAAACGATCCATATCGCGACAAAGCCTATGACCGAGCAGTATGTAATAGGCGAGATGCTGAAAATCCTGATTGAGCAGGACACGGATCTGAATGTGGAGCTGACCCAGGGCGTGGGCGGCGGTACTTCCAACATTCAGCCTGCGATGGAAAGCGGAGAGTTTGATATCTATCCGGAATACACCGGTACTGCCTGGAATATGGTGCTGAAAAACGAGGAATTGTATACAGAGGATCTGTTTGATCAGCTCCGGCAGGAGTACGAGGATAATTATTCCATGGAATGGACCGGCATGTACGGGTTCAATAATACTTATGGTATGGTAGTGCGCCGGGAGATTGCGGAAAAATATGATCTCCACACTTATTCCGACCTTGCGGCCGCTGCGGATCAGCTTGTCTTCGGAGCGGAATACGATTTCTTTGAACGTGAAGACGGCTATGAGGCCCTTTGCGATACTTACGGCCTGAATTTTAAGGAGACAATGGATCTGGATATCGGTCTGAAATACCAGGCGCTGGAACAGGAACAGATTGATGTTATGGTTGTATTTACCACAGACGGACAGCTCTCCGCGGCGGATGTGGAAGTGCTGGAGGATGACAGACAGTTCTATCCCTCGTATCTGTGTGGAAATGTGGTGCGCAGCGAGGTGCTGGAAGCGCATCCGGAGCTGAACGGAGTTTTCGAAAAAGTAACCGGACTGATCTCGGACAGCGATATGGCACAGATGAATTATGAAGTGGAGACAGAGAACAGAGAGCCGGAAGATGTGGCGGAAGAATTTCTCGCTTCACACGGGCTCATAGAGTAAGGAGGATACGAAATGCAGACAATGATTGAATTCCGCCATGTGCGGAAAGCCTACGGAGAAAAAGTAATACTGAAGGACTTCAGCCTTTCTGTAGAAAAAGGAGAGTTTGTCACCATTATCGGATCATCCGGATGCGGCAAGACAACGGCCCTTAAGATGGTTAACGGTCTGCTGGAGCCCACGGCGGGAGATATTCTGATCAACGGAGAAAACATCCGGAATAAAAACCAGACTCTCCTGAGGAGAAATATCGGATATGCAATCCAGGGCAGCGTTCTGTTTCCTCATATGACGGTGGAACAGAATATTGGCTATGTGCCCGATCTGCTGAATAAAAGAGATAAAAAGAAGACAAAGGAAGCGGTCAGTAAATGGATGCAGATCGTTGGCCTGGATGAAGAAATGAGAGAACGGTATCCGGCGGAACTTTCCGGCGGCCAGCAGCAGAGAGTGGGAATTGCCCGTGCTCTGGCAGCATCTCCGGAGATCCTCCTGATGGATGAGCCTTTCGGAGCTGTGGATGAGATCACCCGTACACAGCTCCAGACAGAGCTGCGCCGGATTTACGAAAAAACCGGGATTACCGTACTGTTTGTGACACATGACATTTCAGAGGCGCTGAAACTTGGAACAAAGGTGCTGGTCATGGATCAGGGAGAAATCCAGCAGTACGCGCCGCCGGAAGAAATCCTGCACCATCCGGCCACAGCATTTGTAAGCAGGCTGGCGGAAAAGGAACGCCGCAGGTGTCATCTGCCGGATGAAAGGCTTGAAGAATGCGAGTACAGCGGCGCGGGAAGCGGCCTGCAGTAAACGGGAATAAGAAGAGGTACTGCAGGGGTCTCAGAAATAAAAAGTCTTGACAGAGGAGAAAAAAACGTTTATATTAACTGACATAGCAAGGGCGCTTGATCTAATGATCGGGTGCCCTTTTTATATATATCTTTAAGAAAAGGCTGTCTTCGGACAGTCAGGAGACAAAGGCGTTTCTTCTGCGGCAGCAGCGGAAGCGCCTTTTTTAGTCAGGAGGAGACGTGTATGAGAGAACTGGTTGAACATACGGAGGGAATTAACCGTCTGATGGCGAGGTATGGCGTTAAATTCGGAATTTACAGAGGTGGTGAGTTTCATGAGCAGCTCTTTCCCTTTGACGCGATTCCAAGAGTTATTACCCGTCAGGAGTTTGAATATCTCGAGAAAGGGCTGGTTCAGAGAGTGGATGCCCTGAATCTTTTCCTGAACGATATATATGGGCAGAAGAAGATCATAAAAGACGGCGTCATACCGGAAGAGTTTGTCTTCACATCATCCGGCTATCTGCCTCAGTGTGAGGGGATTATTCCGCCGAAGAATATATACAGTCATATATCCGGAATTGATCTGGTGCTTGGCAAAGACGGCCATTGGTACATTCTGGAAGATAATCTGAGAATACCGTCAGGCGCGTCTTATCCTATGATCGCCAGAGAAATCTGCAGACGGGTCTCGCCCTCTACATTTGGCAATAATTCTGTGGAAGATAACAGAAACTATGCCGCCATGTTCAGAGAAACGCTGGAATGGGTAAACACAGGAGGAATACCGGTTATTATGACTCCGGGACGATATAACGCGGCATACTGTGAAAAGCTTAGTATTCCGAATATCTACATATCCAACCGGCAGTTCGTACAGTCCTATCTTTTTGGAGAGGACAATCCGGATTCTGTGTTTTCCAATATGAAACGCGCCTATGACAATGCGATTGTGCTCTGGGATGAGCTGAGCACTGCGGTGCTGTCCTACGTGCAGCTTGCCCTTGATACGTTTGAGGCCTGCAGGAAGACAACGGCGCCGCTGCTTGAACTGCAGCAGGTTATTGATTATCTGCTGGCATTCTGGGGAGGCGCGGACGACTACGTGGAGCAGGAAGACTGCCGCAATATTCTGAAATGCGGAAAATATGTAGAACGTCTGGATCTGTGCATCCGTCTCGGGTATCACACGAAGGACCTGGAAAAGGAGTACCGGAAACTGTGCAACCGGATTGAAAAGACCGGTCTGATATACCATGCGGAAAGTCTTGGCCGTCTCGGAGATATCATACTCCGGGAAGAAAACCCGGAATTCCATTACCGGGAAGCGCTCGGCTGTCTCGGAAGTCTTTTTGCGTAAGGCGGTATATTCATCGGAAAGCCGAAACCTATTATTAAAAGAGCAGAGGCCTATATTATGAGAAAACTGAGATTTGAGTACAGTATGGAACTGAAATTTTCGTCTCCGGTAAGCAGCCATTATTTTGCACTGCGCTGCGTTCCCGGGGACTCTTTGCGGCAGAAAATCATGCTGTCAGAATGCAGGGTAAGTCCCGCGGACTATACCAGCGCGGGTCAGGACGGATTCGGGAATCTGAAGATCAGCGGCTGCTGTGCCGGACCCCATGACAGCTTTGGCTACAGCATCGCGGGAGAGGCCCTTGTGCAGGGAATGACTGTGCAGAAAGGTTCCCTTCATCCCATGTACCGGTATCCGTCAAAGTATACGGAATTCGAGCCGGAGGTCAGAAAATTCGGAGAAGCTGTCACAGAAGCGTGCAGGAGAGAAAAGGCGGAGTCTGTTAAGGAAAAAGCAGTGTGCGCCATGAACTGGCTGTATACCCATTTCTCATACGCCCCGGGGGTGACAGATATCGGGACAACTGCCGCTCAGGCCCTGCGGCTGGGAAGGGGAGTATGTCAGGACTACGCCCATATTATGACTGCGGCGATGCGGTATATGGGGATCCCGGCCAGGTACGTGAACGGCATGATGATCGGAGAAGGAAGCACCCATGCATGGGTGGAAATCTATACAGACGGAGGATGGTACGGCCTGGATCCTACCAACAATCTGCATATTGACGATTATTACATTAAGCTTGCCCATGGCCGGGATTATGCGGACTGTGTGGTGGACAAAGGGGTATTTCTGGGCGGCGCGTCCCAGGAACAGAAGATTTATGTGAATGTGGAGGAGATCAGGAATGGTAGAGACAGTAATATCAATGGAACTGCCGGTAGATGAGAAGCTTACGATCCGGAAAAACCGGATTATGCCGGCACATCCCTCGGGGGATGAAAAACGGATTGCAATTGTAACCGGTACACACGGAGATGAGCTGGAGGGACAGTTTGTCTGTTATGAGCTGCTGAGAAGGCTGAAAGCCGGGCCGGAGCATCTGAAAGGCATAGTGGATGTTTACCCGGCCCTGAATCCGCTGGGGATTGATTCCATTACAAGAGGGATTCCCATGTTTGATCTGGATATGAACCGGATTTTTCCCGGAAATCAGGAAGGTCCCATGATGGAATCCGTCGTATACAAGCTGACCGAAGATCTGAAAGGCGCGGATCTGTGCGTGGATATCCATGCAAGCAATATTTTCCTGATGGAGCTGCCACAGGTGCGGATTAACGAGATTACGGCAGAGACGCTTGTCCCCCTTGCGGAGAAGATCAATGTGGATTTTGTGTGGGTTCATGCGTCGGCGACCGTGCTGGAATCGACGCTGGCTTACAGCCTGAACAGTGTGGGAACCCCTACGCTGGTAGTGGAGATGGGAGTGGGGATGCGGATCACCAGATCCTATGGAAACCAGCTTGTGGAAGGCATTCTGAACGTAATGAAGGAACTGGGAGTCTGGGAAGGCGCCGTGGGAGAAGTGAGGAAACCCATTGTATCCACAGACCGGGAAGTGGGATATCTGAACGCGGACAGCGCCGGAATCTATGTGCCTCACGTAAAGATCGGAGAGCAGGTGGAGAAGGGAACGCTTCTGGGAGAAATTCTGAATCCGCTGACCGGAGATGTGGAGCAGTCGGTGACGGCGCCGATACCGGGAATGGTGTTTACGAGAAGAGAATATCCGGTGGTGTACAGCGGATCACTGCTTGGAAGAATACTGGGAAGCAGAGAAGAAGGGAGGGCATAAGGAATATGAGAAAGACGGAAATTTATAAGCTGGATTCTCCGTACCGGGAGGATCTTACAATCAGCGGCTACAGCTTCGGGCACGGGAAAAAGGCGGCATGTATCGTGGGAAGCATCCGGGGAAATGAGGTGCAGCAGCTCTACGTCTGCTCTCAGATTATAAGAAAACTGGAAGAGCTGGAAGCGGCCCGGAAAATTGCGGCGGACAAAGAAATCCTGGTGGTCCCCTCTGTGAATCATCACGCCATGAATATCGGAAAACGGTTCTGGCCTGTGGACAATACAGATATAAACCGGATGTTTCCGGGATATAATCTGGGAGAGACAACCCAGCGGATCGCGGCGGGTGTATTTGAAAAAGTAAAGGATTATGATTACGGCATACAGTTTGCCAGCTTTTATATGCCGGGAGACTTTATACCTCATGTCCGGATGATGGATACCGGAAAACAGAATACCAGTCTTGCGGGGCTGTTCGGGCTCCCTTATGTAGTGGTGAGAAAGCCCAGACCCATTGACACAACAACCCTGAATTACAACTGGCAGATCTGGGATACAAATGCATATTCAATCTATACCACAGAAACAGATTTTATCGATGAAGACTCGGCAGGCCAGGCGGTCTCGGCAGTGCTCCGCTTCCTGACGAGAATGGGAATCCTGAAACACAGCTGTCACAGCGGCTATATTTCCACGGTGATTGCAGAGGAAGAACTGGCTTCTGTGAGAACAGCCGCAGGAGGAATTTACCGGAGACTGTGTCATCCCGGTGATGATGTGCGGATGGGCACGCCCCTGGCGGAGATTGTCCATCCCTATGAAGGAAATGTAATTTTTACCGTACTTTCGCCCACGGCGGGAACGGTATTTTTTACACACAAGAAACCCCTTGTGACGGAAAATGAAGTGATCTGTAAGATTTTCATACCTGATCGGGTCTGATCTGAATGCAGAATTCCTGCATATCCGGGATTGATTCATCCTTGCCATAACAATGGAAAATTGCTATAATATGATGTACTGTGCGGACGGGGAACAGGCAATTTTCTGTTGCCGGAACATGAAGAAATCTGCGTCCGGAAGAAGCACCAAGGCGGATGGGGATCCGCTTTACAGACGGAGGATGAAAATGAACGATTTGGAAATGTACCGTGAACAGCTTGCCATCTGTGACGATAAAATTATTGACGCGCTGGTGGAAAGAAATTCGATTGTCGAGAAGATCATGGCTTACAAAGAAACATATGGAATGCCCATACTCCAGCCGGCTCAGGAAGCCAAACAGCAGAACAGGCTGGAGGAGAAGCTTAGAGATAATAAGTATCAGGAAGAAATACAGGATGTATTTCAGAGAATTCTCCGCAACAGCAAGCGGATCCAGGCGAGAAAGCTGTTCTCATACAATATCGTCCTGATCGGATTTATGGGTTCCGGGAAGTCAACGATTTCCGATTATCTGAGCACGGTCTTTGATATGAAACTGGTAGAGATGGATCAGGTGATTGCAGAGAAAGAAGAAATGAGTATTCCGGATATCTTCGCTACATACGGGGAAGAGTATTTCAGGAACCTTGAAACAAATCTTCTGAAAGAACTTCAGACCGGACAGAACTGTATCATCTCCTGCGGCGGTGGCGTCGCTCTCCGCCAGGAAAATGTAGTTGAAATGAAGAAAAACGGGAGAGTTGTTCTCCTTACCGCCAGCCCGGAGACGATTTTCGAAAGAGTCAAGGACAGCAACGACAGACCGATTCTTGACGGAAACAAAAACGTAGAGTTTATTGCAGGTCTGATGGAGCAGCGGCGGGAAAAGTATGAGGCGGCAGCAGATGTTGTAGTACAGACAGACAACAAAACGATTCTGCAGATCTGTGAGGAACTGATTTCAAAGCTGATGGAGTTGGATGGGAAATAATGTTTGACAGATTTTTTCCGGATGAGTATGTTGCATCTACATATATCATCCCATTTGAAAAGTTATATGAAGACGGATACCGGGGAGTTATCTTCGATATCGACAACACTCTTGTGCCTCACGGAGCGCCTGCGGACGAGAGGGCGCGGAAGCTTTTCCGGAGACTGGAAGAGATCGGATTTGCCTCCTGCCTGATTTCCAATAATCAGGAAGCGAGAGTGAAGATGTTCAACAAGGATATTCAGACAAACTATATCTATAATGCGCACAAGCCTTCTACGAAGAATTATATCCGGGCCATGGAGATCATGGGAACCACCAGAGATACGACGCTTTTTGTCGGCGATCAGCTCTTTACGGATGTGTGGGGGGCAAAGCGGGCAGGCATACACAACATTCTTGTCCGGCCCATTCATCCGAAAGAAGAGATTCAGATAGTACTGAAAAGACGGCTGGAGAAGATTGTGCTTTATTTTTATGCAAAGAAGAAAAATAAGAACTGAGGCTCCCTGTTTTGTATTGTTTCCACCCTGTTTCGACGGAAAAAGACAGCAGGTAAAAAAAGGATTGAAAAATAGGGAATTATATTATAGAATGTATAGAGTGGAGCGCTGAGTAAAGGCGTAATTGAAGGAGGATTATAGATGGTTTCAGCAGGAGATTTTAAGAACGGCTTAACCGTAGAAATTGACGGAAATATTTATCAGATTATGGAATTTCAGCATGTAAAACCGGGAAAAGGCGCGGCTTTTGTAAGAACCAAGCTGAAAAACATTATCAGCGGCGGTGTTGTTGAGAAGACTTTCCGTCCTACTGAAAAATTTGAAAATGCACACATTGACAGAAAAGATATGCAGTACCTGTATCAGGACGGAGATCTGTACAACTTCATGGATATGGAGACATATGATCAGATCGCGCTGAATGCAGATGTGGTTGGCGATGCTCTGAAGTTTGTAAAAGAGAACGAGACTGTAAAGATCTGTTCTCATAAAGGAAATGTATTTTCCGTTGAGCCGCCGCTGTTCGTGGAACTGGCTATTACAGAAACAGAGCCGGGATTCAAGGGAGATACGGCACAGGGCGCAACAAAGCCGGCAACAGTTGAGACAGGCGCTGTTGTAATGGTTCCGCTGTTCTGTGAGACAGGCGATGTACTGAAGATCGACACAAGAACAGGCGAATACTTATCAAGAGTATAACCGAATTAAAAAGGGCAGCAGGATCTGTGACAAAAAAGCAGATTCCGCCGCCCTTCTTTTTTGTGAAATATGCCGCATTGCTTTTTGGCGGCGCCTCGTCTATAATCAAGAGCACATAATAACATTCAAATCATTTTTTTCAAAGGTACAGTTCGTACCGCTTTTCTCGTTTAAATTCAATGAACCGCGTCATGAAAGGAGAAGAATGAATTATCAGCAGTTTGTAAGCGCGGTAGAGAAAAATCTGAATCAGAAAATGGAAGGAGGTGTGAGAGCTTCCTGCTATACGGCAGTGAAAAATAACGGAACAGAGAGGACAGGTGTCGTTATTGAAGCGCCCGGCATAAATATATCGCCGACTATCTATCTGGAAGAATATTACGATCAGTACAGAAAGGGCCGGACCATAGAGGAAACCGTTGATCTGCTGATGCAGTTCTACCGGAACATCCGCAGAGATGAACCGTGGGACTGCAGCAGGCTTCTGGAGTTTGAAGGGGTAAAGGACAGAATTGTATTCAAGCTGATCAATACGGAAAAGAACCGGGGCTTCCTTAGAGATACGCCTCACAGGTCGTTTCTGGATCTTTCTGTGGTCTTTTATGTGCTTCTGGAAGTAAGCAGTGACGGAACAGCGGCGATGCCGGTAAAAACTGATCATATAAAACGGTGGGGTGTAAAGGAAAAATTACTTTGGGAGGCAGCTGTCGAAAATGTTAAGCGCCTGCTTCCGGCAGAATTTCTGACGATGCGGTATGCTCTGCAGGAGTGCCTTTCCGGTACGGAGATTTCCGGAGACAGAGAGAATCTGCTGGACGCTCCGGAAACAGCCAGAGATCAGATGTATGTGCTTTCCAACCGGATCCGCAGCTATGGAGCGGCCTGTATTGCATATCCCCATATTCTCGAAATGATCGGAAGTATTTTAGAAGATGATTTTTTTGTCCTGCCCAGCAGTGTGCATGAAGTGGTGATTGTGCCGGCTTCTGCCGGCATTCCGTGCAGCGAGATGGATGCCATGGTACGGGAGATTAATGAAACTCAGGTGGCGGCAGAGGAAGTGTTGGGCGATTCGGCTTACTTTTACGACCGCGGAAGCGGCACGCTGCAGTTAGACACGTGCCAGAGAAGGGAGGCGCAAATAGGATGATCTGTGTGAAAAGATTTCTGGCTGTTCTTTTGTCGCTGTTTATACTTGCCGGAGTTCCTGCCGCAACAGGTATTTTTTTTGTGCATGCAGAAGAACAAAGTGAAGAAGTCCGGCTGATGGCCGATTCCTCCTCGGGAGAAAAGATTACGGTGAATCTTGATATCGGGGAAGAAGTATTTTACGGGAGCTATCATACCCGGTTTTATACGGTGGACGGACAGACTGCCTACTGTCTCGAACCTTCCAAACCCTGGCCGTCATCAGGAGCATATGAAGCGCAGCAACTGGAAGCAGGAAGCTTGAGAAAGTCGCTGTATTATTTGTACGGAGGCCCCGGCTATAAGGCTTATGTTGAAAAGTACGGGTATTTCGGATTCTCAGGGAAGATGGTAAAAGCAGATGAATACTGCATGAGCCATTGTATTGCGGCATATTTTTACCTGGAAAATAATAATGCATTTATCGGACTTTCCGATGAACAGATCCGCGGGTTGAAGCAGAAAGCGGCAAATATCCGTTCCCTGCCTGAGCCGCCGGAGTATTTCAATGCTTTTATCTTTAATACAAGCGGCAGCAGACAGGTAATGGGCGGCACGGGAAAAGCCCTGACAGGTTCAGTGGAGATATATAAAAAGTCAGGACAGCCGGAATGGACAGACGGCAGTGCCTGTTATTCTCTGGAAGGAGCAGTATTCGGCTTGTTTGAACCGGGAAAAGATACGCCTTCTTACCGCATTACGACAAACCGGGACGGGTATGGAAGGGCAGACAACGTACGGATCGGAAAGTATGAAATCAGGGAACTTGAAAGCCCGGAGGGATATGTTCTGGATTCTGAAAAAAAGAACATTGTTGTGGAAAATAATCAGGTGTCTACGTATTCCTGTACGGACGAAGCTTACTATTATCCGGCAGAACTGATCCTTCAGAAGGCCGATGCAGATACCGGGAAACCTGCAGGCCAGGGCAGCGCCGTGCTTTCAGATGCGCTGTTTACAGTCCGGTTTTATCCGGGATATTATGATACGGATCCCGCGGAGGCAGGAGTAAAGGCTGCCAGAACGTGGGTGATGAAATCCGACAGTCAGGGCAGAGTGATCCTTTCTGAAAAAGCAAAGGTAAGCGGAGATCCTTTCTACCAGACAGCTTCCGGAGAAAATGTACTCCCTCTGGGTACGGTTACCTTTGAAGAGACAGAAGCGCCGGAAGGGTATCTTCTGAATGAGGAAGTGATCGTAAGACAGGTGACTGTGTCCGGCAGCGGGCAGACAGATACGGTGTTCCAGTATCCGGAAATTCTTGATCAGGTAATAAGAGGACATATTAAGATTGTAAAGTTCCGGGAGGACGCGGATTCAGAGCAGGAACAGAAAAGTCCGCTTCCGGGAATCCGGTTCAGGATAACATCAAAGACTACTGGGAAAACAACGGTGATTGAAACAGATGAAAACGGCTGTGCGTCTACTGAACGAAATTCAGAAGGAGGACGGAACGGCCTGGTTTATGATACTTATACAATAAGTGAAGAAAACGCGCCGGAAGGATTTATGCCTGTGGATGATTTTGAAGTGACCATAGATGAGGAGGGAGAAATTTTGTATTACATCCTTGAGAATAAACAGATATTTTCTCCGGTAAAACTGATCAAAAAGGACAGTACTACAGGAAAAGTGATTCCGGCGGCCGGCGCAGAATTTGAACTGCTGGATGCAGAGAAAAATCCTTTGACTATGACGGCTCATTATCCTTCCGGAATGGAGAGCCATACATTTTCCACAGATGAAAACGGGTGCTTCATTCTTCCGGAAAAGCTTCCGGTGGGGACATATTATTTTCGGGAAATTACTGCACCGGAAGGATATCTCCTGAATGAAGAGCTCTTGAAATTCCAGGTAAAGGAAGGCCATGACTGGCAGGAGCCTGTCGAGGTAGAGTTTGAAGATGAACCGGCCATGGAAAAGATCCGGCTGAAAAAGACTGACGCAGAATCAGGAAAGGGACTTGAAGGAGTATATTTTGACATAATAGCAAAAACAGATATTGTAACACCTGACGGTACCCTGCGGATGAAAGCGGGAGAAAAGGCGGGAACCATGGTTACCGGTACAGACGGCACTGCCTGCTCGGAGGAGCTGTTTCCCGGAACGTATGAGATTGTGGAAACAAAACAGGCTGCAGGGTATATGCTCCCGTTATCTCCTTATGAAGTGCAGGTGGAATACAGAGAAGGAAAGGGCGTGGAAGTAATGATCGAAAATAACAGATCTTCTATTACAGATACAACGGCGGTCTGGAAAAAGAGCGGAGCAAAATGGACAGAAGCAGGCGAGGAGTCTGCGATAACAGATACTGTTGAGCTGGAATATCTGAATAAAGGAGAAGAATACACTTTGAAAGGCATCGTGATGGATGCTGCCACAGGTGAAGCACTCCTGGCGGACGGAGAGCCTGTGGAAGCAGAAGTACGCTTTACTCCCCGCCAGTCCGAAACGGCGGTAGAAATGGAATTTGCTCTGGATTCTCTGCAGTTCGCAGGAAAACGCCTGGTCATATATGAATATCTGTATCTTGGTGATACTCTTCTCTCATCTCATGACGATATTGAAGATGCAGGACAGATGGTGGAGATACGGGAACGGGCGGAAGAAGCGGTAAAAACAGGCGATGAACTTCCGGACATAAGCGGAACCGCTCTGATGGCCGCGTCCTCTGCAGCAGCCGGATTTGCCGTGGCAGGAATGAAAACAGTATTACGGCGTCAAAAGAGAAGAGGAAAATAAATCTTTACATTTCCCCGAAATTATGCTAGGATAATTAAGGCTGTTGAAGAGGGAATGCAGATGTGTTCCCTCAGACAGCCGGAATGCGTCTGTAGCTCAGTGGATAGAGCAATGCCCT
>DWZZ01000183.1 GCA_019117305.1 Candidatus Mediterraneibacter merdigallinarum
CGGAATACGATTTTCATTCCATTGTATCCGGATGTTTTCGGACCTTTTCTTCAGCCCCACATCCCCGACAAATTCAAATCTGCCCGCGGATGGATTTTTGTGGATGTGTATAGTATAATTATTGCAGTCAGTTGTTGGTTTTATATGGAAAACTGTGAGGAATATGGAGAGAAGTACTTCAAGTGAGATATTACATCAGATTTTGAATATGGGAGAGATGCTGTTAAATGCGGGAGCTGAAATCAAGCGTGTGGAACAGACGATTAACCGGCTGGGAAAGGCGTATGGAGCGGAAAGGATGGATGTGTTTGCCATTACGTCCAGTATTGTTGTGACTATGTCATTTCCGGACGGTACTGAGGTTACGCAGACACGCAGGATTGAACAGCCGGCGGGGACAGATCTGTCAAGGCTGGAACGGCTGAATGCGTTAAGCCGCCGCTGCTGTGAGAATGGTATGTCCATACAGGAACTGGCAGAGGAGATGGACAGAATCCGGAAGGAGGATACGGGCAGCTGGTATGTATACCTGGGCTCGGTGATCGGAGCGGCAGCTTTTTCTGTCTTTTTCGGAGGAACCGTACAGGATGGAATCGCGGCAGGCGTGTTTGCACTGTTTATCTGTTTCTGCCAGAATGTGCTGTCTCCTTTCTGCCCCAATCGTGTCATTTTCAATCTGCTCTGTTCTCTGGCCGCGGGAATCGGAATATATGGGGTGACGGCAGTAATCCCTGTATTTCATGCGGATAAGATTATTATCGGTGACATAATGCTTCTGATTCCGGGAATTGCCATGACCAATGCAGTCAAAGATATGCTGGTAGGAGATACCATAGCGGGCACCATGCGTCTGCTGGAGTCTCTTCTTTGGGCAGGTGCGCTGGCAGGCGGGTTTATGGCTTCCATGTGGCTTATGGGAGGTGTATTATGAGCAGTGATGTGTGGACAGCAGGAATACAGCTTGCCATGGCATTTGTGGGAAGTCTCGGATTCTGTATGATGTTCCGGTTAAGAGCCGGCCTCCTTGTACCGGCGTCTCTGGGAGGCCTTTTCTGCTGGGCGGTCTATCTGACCGGCGCTCAGTATGTGGAGGGGATTTTTCTCCCGTCTTTTATTGCCAGCGCGTTTGCGGCAACGTACGCGGAAGTTCTGGCAAGAAAACTGAAAGCCCCGGCAACCCTTTTTCTCATTCCGGCGGTGGTTCCGCTGGTGCCGGGAAGCGGTCTGTACTATACCATCAGCTACGCGGTGCAGGGCGATCTGGAAGTGTCTGCGGGATACGGAACACAGACCCTGCAGTTTGTACTGGGCATTGCGTGCGGCATGTGTATTATCTGGGCCCTTTTTACTACTGTAAGACCGAGAAAAAATTAAGAAAAGTCCGGATAAACAGAACAGGAGAACAAAGATAAATTATGGATGTGAAACTCTATTATAAAGAAGCAGGGAAAGGATTTCCGCTGATACTGCTTCACGGAAATGGAGAAAATGGCGGTTATTTTGAGCATCAGATCGGGTATTTTCAGGATAAGTACCGGGTAATTGCTCTGGATACCCGGGGACACGGGAAGTCGCCCCGGGGCGAGGAGCCGTTTACGATCCGGCAGTTTGCGGAAGATCTGCATGATTTTATGGATGAGCAGGAAATTGAAAAGGCACATATTCTGGGATTTTCAGACGGAGGAAATACAGCCCTTATATTTGCTCTTAAATATCCACGACGGGTCGGCCGGCTGATTTTAAACGGCGCCAATCTGGATGCGTCGGGGGTGAAGCCGTCTACCCAGATTCCCATTGTGCTTGGCTATCGGGCAGCTTCTTTTCTGGCAGGGCTGAAAAAGCTGGGACTGAGGGGGAAATTTACAGATAAGGCACAGTACAACGCGCAGATGCTGGGACTTATGGTCAATGATCCGGATATTCTTCCGGAGGAGCTGGCGGAAAATACAGATCCTGATTTTATAAATATGAAAAAACTGGTAATTGCCGGAGATAAAGATATGATCAGAGACGCGCATACCAGACTGATCTATGCAAATCTTCCGAATGCTGAAATCAGAGTGCTTCATGGCACCCATTTTATTGCCAGAGAGAAGTACAGAGAGTTCAACCGGGCGGTGGAAAGTTTCCTGGAAAAATAAGATTTAAGAAGGAGGAGCGGATATGTATCATACCTGTCATTATCAATCGCCTCTGGGAGGCATTACAATGGCGTGTGATGAGGAGGGACTTACAGGTCTGTGGTTTGACGGACAGAAATATTTCGGAAGCGGATTCCTGAAAGAGGCGGATCCGGAAAACCGGGAAGAGAAGGAGACGGTGCCGGGAAATGAACAGAAAAAACCGCCGGTGCTGGCACAGACGGAAAAATGGCTTGATCTTTACTTCGCAGGGCGAAGGCCGGATTTTACTCCTCCGCTGCATCTTACGGGCAGTGATTTCCGTCTGGCCGTATGGAAACTTCTGCTGGAGATTCCCTATGGACAGACAACCACTTACAAAGAGCTTGCCCGCAGGATTTCGGAACAGAACGGAGGAAGATTCATGTCAGCTCAGGCGGCAGGCGGCGCGGTGGGACATAATCCGGTGTCCATAATCGTACCCTGCCACCGGGTTCTGGGGACAGACGGCAGCCTGACCGGCTATGCAGGCGGTATTGAGAAAAAACGCCGCCTGCTGGAGCTGGAGGGAATTACATTTTCCCGGTAAACAGCGTACCGGCTTTCCCGCCCCGGACAATATCATACAGCGCTTCCGGCCGCTTCCCGTTGGTGACAATTGTGTCGATGCCCTGGGAGGTGGCCAGCTGGGCGGCCTGCAGCTTGGTGCGCATGCCTCCGGTTCCCCGGCGGGATCCGGCGCCTCCGGCCAGAGAGTAGACACTCTCGTCGATGGTGTCGATCTGTTCAATCAGCTTTGCGTTCGGATAGAGCCGGGGATCGCTGTCATAGAATCCGTCAATATCGGACAGAATAACCAGCCGCTTTGCCCGGCAGAGAACGGCTACCACGGAGGAGAGCATATCATTGTCTCCGAACAGCCTGTCCTCGGATTCGATCTCTGTGTAGCTGACAGAGTCGTTTTCATTTACAATCGGAATAACGCCCATTTCCAGCAGTGCGTTAAATGTATTTGTAAGGTTTTCTTTTTTCTCCTCCTGTTCAATATCCTCTGCGTTGAGCAGAATCTGAGCAACTGTCTTGTCATAATCTCCGAAAAATTTGTCATAAAGATACATGAGGCTGCACTGGCCTACAGCAGCCGCGGCCTGTTTCATACGCATGCTGTCCGGTCTGGTGTGCATGTTCAGCTTATTTTTTCCTACAGCAATTGCGCCGGAAGAAACAAGGATTACTTCATATCCCATATTATGGATGTCCGCCAGTGTGCAGACCAGCCGGTCTGTGGCGCGCAGATCACTTTTCCCTGCGTCATTTGTCAGAGTGGATGTTCCGACTTTAACTACAATTCTATTATTATAAAGTCCCATTGATTTACTCCTTTTTCTTGCATAATCGACTCCACTATCGTATCATAGGCTTATAGATTACAAAAGCGAATGTTTATCATAGAAAGTATGAGGAAATGTAATGGATTCCAATTTGCAGAAATATCACGCGTTTGCCGCGGCAGTGGAGCAGGGAAGTTTTACAAAAGCGGCACAGGTGCTGAATTACACCCAGTCCGGAGTCAGCCGGATGATTTCCGATCTGGAAAGAGAGTGGGGACTGGTGCTTCTGGAGCGGGGAAAATCCGGGGTCAGGCTTACCGGGGACGGAAGGAAACTTCTTCCTCTTGTAAAAAATATATGCGGGGAGCATGAAAAGCTTCTGTCCCGTGTAAATGAAATGAAAGGGCTGAAGTCAGGACTGATCCGCATCGGCTCTTTTTCCAGCGCGGCTGCCCACTGGCTTCCGAATATTATCCGGGAATTTCAGAAAGATTATCCGGATATTGAATATGAACTGCTTCTGGGGGATTATGACGAGATAGAGCAGTGGATCCGGGAAGGAAAAGTTGACTGTGGTTTTCTGCGGCTTCCGGCAAAAGGAGAGATGGAAACAATATTTCTTGAGCAGGACAGGCTGCTGGTTGTACTTCCTGAAGGACATCCCCTTGCCGAACTGGAAAAGATTCCCGTTTCTGCTATTACAGAAGAGCCTTTTCTGCTTCTGAAAAACGGAGAGAATGCAGACGCGCTGGAAATTTTCGGGCGCAGTATGTCCGCCCCGAAAGTCCGGTTTACCTCGGAAGATGGTTTTGCCGTACTGGCTATGGTAGAAAACGGACTGGGAGTCAGTATTCTTCCGGAGCTGATTCTGAAGCGGGGCTCCCGCGGAATCGTGTCCCGGGAGCTGGAGATCCCGGTTTACCGCAATCTCGGGATCGGATGGCAGGAGAAGCAAAGCGCGTCCCTGGCGGTAAAGCGCTTTATGGAATATCTGAAATACCGCTGATCTGGTAATTTTTTGTAAGTCTTGCTCCGGACTGTATACATTGCTTATAATAGGCACATATTTTCGGAAAGAAAGGTTTTGAACAGGACGGAGGACCGCCGCACGGAATAACCGGTGCGGCGGTCCCTTTGTGCTTTACGCAGATTTAACAATTCTCTAATGCGGAAATCTTTCTGAATGTTATACAATAGATAAAGCAGTACGGCGTGCGGAATGTGACAGCATCCCGGCTGATAAAACCGAAAATCGGAAAGGAATTTTATATGGTAAAAATTTACGTGGTGGATACCAATGTCCTGATTCAGGCGCCCTATGCCATTGAAAGTTTTGAGGACAATGAGGTTGTCCTGCCTATGGTGGTGATCGAGGAACTGGATCATCTCAAGAAAGCGGAGGGAGAAGTGGGAATGAACGCCCGCAGGAGTATCCGCTGTCTTGAACAGCTCCGGCAGAAGGCGGATCTTCTCACGGGCGTGCAGATGGAAAACGGCGGGCGGCTCCGGGTAGAGAAGAACTATGTGGATGTAGAGCTTTCAGAAGATCTGTCTTCGGAGAAGGCGGATAACCGGATTCTGAAAGTATGCGCCGGACTCTCCCGGGAACATGAGGAGCAGGTAATTCTGGTGACAAAAGATATTCTGCTCCGGATTAAAGCACAGATCCTGGGGATCTGCGCAGAAGATTTTACGACAGATCAGGTGCTGGAACATGAGAATCAGTACAGCGGAAGACGTGAGGTCTATGTGCCGGAAGAGAGGTTTAAAGAACTTAAGAAAAAAGGAGTCCCCCTCGATTCTGTGTATGCAGTGGATGAACAGGGGGAAAAATATACTCCGGAGCTTACGGAAAATCAGTTTGTTATTTTAAAGGCGGACCAGTCTGTGAAAAAGACTCAGCTGGGGCGCGTGGAAAAAGGAGTGATCCGGAAACTGGAGTACAGGAAAAGCCAGCCTTACGGCATTTCTCCCAGAAATGCCGGACAGTATTTTCTCCAGGAAGCGCTGATGCAGCCGGCGTCCAAAGCCCCTCTTGTAATTGTAAAGGGAATGGCAGGGACAAGTAAGACGTTCTATTCTCTTGCTGTCGGGCTGGAGAAGCTGCTCAATCATCCCACGGGCGAATACCGGCGCATTCTGATCTGCCGGCCAAACGCACAGTTTGATGATGATATTGGTTTTCTTCCGGGGGATGAGCAGGAGAAGATTTCTCCCCTTATGCGTCCGATTATTGACAATCTGGAGCAACTCATCGATTCCAGTGAGGAAGACCGGTACGCGGATGAAGAGGAACTGCAGGGAAAGGTGGAAGAAATTTTCGCAAGAGGCCTGATTCAGGCGGAAGCTCTTAATTATATCCGGGGCCGCTCTATTGTCAAAACATATCTTATTATAGACGAGGCGCAGAATACGACGCCGGATCAGATCAAGGGAATTATCACAAGAGCAGGAAAGGATACGAAAATTATCCTGCTGGGTGATCCGAATCAGATCGACCGTCCGTTCCTTGACGAGCGGACAAACGGCCTGAGCTATGCGTCAGAACATATGAAAGGAAGTCCGCTTTGCTGGCAGATTACTATGACCGCGGAAGAGTGTGAACGGTCAGGCCTTGCAATGGAAGCGGCGAAGAGACTATAGAAATGAAACCAGATTACAGTCAGATCAGAAAAAACGAGGAGATTAACGCTCTGATCGAAAAAGGAAATGAAACGCTCCGGGAACTGGGATATACCGAGCATTCCCGGAAGCATGCGGCGAAAACAGCCGAGACCGCAGGAAGGATACTTAAAGAGCTGGGCTATGGAAAGCACAAGGTGGAGCTGGCAAAGATTGCCGGATATATGCATGATATCGGGAACAGTATTAACCGGCACGACCACGCCCACAGCGGCGCGATTCTGGCCTATCAGATTCTGAAGGAAACAGATATGCCCTGCCGGGATATTCTGGCGGTTACAACGGCCATCGGCCATCATGACGAGGAGACAGGAACCGCTGTGGATGAAGTATCCGCCGCGCTGATTCTCGCGGATAAGACGGATGTAAGGCGAAACCGGGTGCAGAATACAAACGCGGCGTCTTTTGATATTCATGACCGGGTAAATTATGCGGCTTTATCTTCCAAGTTGATTATTCACAAAGAAAAGGGTATGATACAGATGGAGCTGGAATTAGATGACAGCATTTGTACAGTGATGGATTATTTTGAAATATTCCTGAAGCGGATGATCATGTGCAGAAGAGCCGCGGAACGGTTAAAATGTAAATTCAAGCTTGTGGCAAACGGAAGCAAGCTCTGCTGAGAGCCGGAGAGGCAGCAGGCATAATACAAAGGAGGAGAAAAATGGAAAACATTTATATGAACAGGGAATTGTCCTGGCTGAAGTTTAATGAACGTGTACTTGAGGAGGCGGAAAACAAGTCGGTTCCTCTGTGTGAGAGAATGACGTTTGTATCGATTTATCAGAGCAATCTGGACGAGTTCTTCCGGGTCAGAGTAGGATCACTTCAGGATCAGATGCTGATTAATACAAAGATCCGGGACAACAAGACCAATATGACTTCAGAAGAGCAGATCAAGGCCATATTAAAAGAGGTGAAACGGCTGAACAAGAGAAAAGACGCGGCCTATGAGGATCTGATGGAGCAGATCGCAGGATATGGAATCAGACTGATTGATTTTACGACTGCAAAATCGGATGAGAAAAAGTATCTGGAACAGTATTTTAATAATGAAATTCTGCCTTTGAGTTCTCCTACGATTGTTGGAAAACGGCAGCCTTTCCCGTTCCTCAGAAATCAGGAAATCTATGCGGTTGTAGTTCTGGAGACGAGAAGCAAAAAAGAGAGAATCGGTATTATTCCCTGTACTAACAATATGGTTCAGAGACTGATCGAGCTGCCGGGAGGAAAGGGCAGGTACATGCTCTCTGAAAATGTTGTTCTCCACTACATCGGAAAGGCGTTTAAAGGTTATAAAGTAAAAGGAAAATCTCTTATCCGCGTGATAAGAAATGCGGATATTGACGCAGACGCGCTTTATGATGAAGACCTGGATTACCGGGATTTTATGGAAGAGCTGATGAAACAGAGAAAGAAACTTTCTCCTGTCCGTCTTGATATGTCAAGAGAGATGGATCCTGCTGTAATCGAAGTGCTGTGCCGTTATCTGGATGTGCTTCCGGAGCGTGTATTTAAAAGTGAAGCGCCTCTGGACGTATCTTTCATTTCTCACATTCAGGATCTGCTTCGCATGAATCCGGAACTGTTCTACGAGAGAAGAGTTCCTCAGAAGTCCGCGGATTTCCGGGACGGCCAAAGCATTCTTGACCAGATCAGAAAAGAAGATAAAATGCTGTCCTATCCATATGAGGCAATTCGTCCTTTCCTCAATATGCTTACGGAAGCGGCAGAAGACGACCGGGTTATCTCCATCAAGATGACGCTCTATCGTCTGGCAAGGCAGAGTAAAGTAATTGAGGCGCTGTGTGAGGCGGCGGAAAACGGGAAAGAGGTTGTTGTCCTTGTAGAACTCCGGGCGCGGTTTGACGAGGAAAACAATATTCGCTGGTCCCGTATGCTGGAGAAGGCGGGCTGTCAGATTATTTATGGCCTGGAAGGGTATAAAGTGCATTCCAAACTCTGTCTGATTACCAGAAGAGGAGAAGAAGGCATTGAGTATATTACCCAGATCGGCACCGGAAACTATAATGAAAAGACAGCCAGACTTTACACGGACCTGTCTCTGATGACTGCCGATGAGCAGATCGGCATGGAGGCCGCCCGTGTCTTCCAGGCTCTGACAAAGGGGGAAGTTGTGGAAGAATCCGAGCATCTGCTGGTGGCTCCGAAGTGCCTTCAGTCCAGAATCCTTGATATGATTGATGAGGAGATAGAGCATAAGAGAAACGGGGAAGAGGCATATATCGGCCTGAAACTGAATTCTCTTACGGACAAGCGCATTATTGATAAACTGGTGGAGGCATCCTGCGCCGGCGTGCACATTGATATGATTGTCAGAGGAATCTGCTGTCTGATTCCGGGCATTCCCGGAAAAACAGAAAATATCCGTATAATCAGCATTGTAGGAAGATTCCTTGAACACTCCAGAATTTATATTTTCGGCTGCGGAGAGAGAACAAAGTATTATATCGGCTCTGCGGATTTCATGACAAGAAATACGGTGAAGAGAGTAGAGGTGGCTGCTCCGGTTTATTCCGAAGCTCTTAAAAAACGTGTCAGAGGTATTTTTGATCTGATGCTCAGTGATAACAAAAAAGCGAGAATTGAGGATAACACAGGAACCTATTCTATGGTAGAATGTAAGGGAAAGCCCGTTAACTCACAGGAACTTCTGTACCAGGAGGCCTATGACAGGGCTGCAAACAGGACGGAGAACCGGGAAAATACACCCGCTCCGGAAAACAGACAGTAAGGTGATAGGATGATTTTCAAATTCGGTGAGCAGCTTCTCCCGGTTGAGATGGAAGAATGGGAAGCTGATCAGGTTCCGGCAGTTTTTATTACAGACTCAAAACATGCGGATGAAGTGCTGGGAAAAGCAGGTATTATTTATGAAAATGAGATTCAGGTTTCGAAAATCGGATTCTGCAAGCTGGAGAATCAGCAGGAGTGTATTGTAGGAACTCTGTGTATTCCCAAATTGTTGGATGTGCTGGGAAGCAGGTACAGAATGTACTTTTTCGTAAACCGAAGCAATGTAGTTATAGTGGATGACGATAATTTTTCTCTCCGTCTGATTCATCGGATTCAGCGCAAGAGAACCCATCAGGGAGAGACGAAGGAGCGGTTCCTTTATAATTATATTGCGGAATTTATGAGCCGGGATCTGGAAATGCTTGCAGCATATGAAAAACGCCTGCTTCGCATGGAAGAAGATGTAACGCAGCAGAAGATCTCTGATTTTCAGACAAAGCTGATGCCGATTCGAAGGGAACTTCTGAATCTGCGCAGTTATTATGATGAGATTATGGATCTGAGCCGGGATCTGGAAGAAAACGAAAATGGCTTCTTCCTGAAAAAGCATCTGAAGTATTTCGGAATCCTGACTGACCGTGCAGACCGGCTTATGAGCCGGACCAGCCATCTGCTGGAATACGCGCAGCAGGTAAAGGATGCCTATCAGGCTCAGGTGGACGCAAGACAGAACAGCAATATGCAGTTCCTGACCGTGATATCTACCATTTTCTTCCCGCTGACATTGATCACCGGATGGTTCGGAATGAACTTCAAGGACATGCCGGGTCTGGAAAACGGATATCCTATGATTGTAGCATTGAGTATTGTGGTCATCATAGGATGTCTCATCATCTTCAAAAAGAAACATATTATTTGAATTTACCGGGGACGTGGGGCTGGAGAAAAGGTCCGAAAACATCCGGATACAATGGAATG